>DAOVJK010000305.1 GCA_030673265.1 Pseudomonadota bacterium
TCCCGAGAAGAGAATGGGAGGCCGTTTTTATCTTCTGAAGATAATCGGCCTGTTGGCGGTCAAGACCGGTTGCCAAAAGCAATTCGTTGAAACCGATTATGGCGTTCATCGGGGTACGAATTTCATGGCTCATATTGGCCAGAAAATCTGATTTAGCCTTGTTTGCCTGGATAAGGTCACTCGTCCGCTCTAAAACAAGTTCCTCCAAATTTTCCTGATACTTCCGTAAATCATTTTCAATTTTCTTTAATTCAGTAATATCCTGGACAGTTCCAACCACCATGACAGGAGTACCCGCTTTATCGCAATCAACCCTGGCCCTTTTATTCACAATCCGTTCCGAACCATCGGGCCCAACAATCCTGTAGTTTACACTGTATGAACTCTTACCAGCAAGGGCCGTCTGCAGAGCATCGCTGACCCGCTTTTTATCCTCGGGATGAACCACTTCCATAAAAGTATCATAAGTGGCCGCAAGTTGATGGGGGGGAAAACCAAATATCCGATAAATCTCATCCGACCATTGAAATTCGTTTATCTTGATGTTCCATTCCCAGCTACCCACATGACCAATTTCCTGGGCATCACTTAGTTGGGAAAGACTCTTTTGTAAGGCTAATTCTGCTAGTTTACGTTCTGTTATATCCAGAAACGAAAAGACAGAGCCAAACATTTGCCCTTCTCGTTTAATGGGGTGTACCCAGAATTCAACATGAAAATTACTGCCATCCTTGCACCGAAAAACGTCTTCTGCCACATGGATTTTTTCACCCATCTTGATGGACTGCTCGATGGGACATGCCTCAGCAGAAACAGCAGTCTCATCGGCAGAGTGGGTCAGCTTATAAATATTTTGCCCCAACAGTTCAGAGGCTGAATCATAGCCAAGGATCTGCAGGCAGGCCCTATTTAAAAAAGTACAATTCCCCTCACAATCAAGACCGCAGATCGCTTCCGCAGTAGAGTCAAGCAACATCCTGACCTCAGCTTCGCTCTCTTGCAGAAAGGCCTTTGATTGCTCAACTTCTTTTATTTTATCGCCAAGAGAAGTAGCCATGGTTCCCAGCCCCCGCCCTAAAAACGATATTTCATCCCCATAACCATCTTTTACCGCTTCCGTCAACAAGTCCCCTCTGCTAATCTTTTCAGCATAGCGAACAATTTGAGCCATCCGGCGGGTAATATTCATTATTACCCAAAACAAAATTAACAGTGACAATAGAAAAACAAGAACTCCAAGTATTGAGATGACGAGAATATTCTTCTTCCAGATAATTTGGGATTGCTGATAACTCATCGCCATAAAGCCGTCTTCGATATTAATTATATCGTTGATCGCTTTATTGATGGGTTGCTGGAAATCAGCGGATAATTCCTGCAATTTATGAAAGGCACTCTCCTTCTCAAAGTCTTCACTCAAACGAATAACTTCCGCGCTTGCCTCAACATATTGCTGATATAATTTGCGGGTCTCTATAAGCTTTGCCATCGTCCGATCATCATCGAGACCGACTAAGCTATCCAGGTGTTCAAACTCACTCTCAACCTTTATTTGCTGCGCATAAAAGGCCTTCCGTAAATTCGGGAACTGTTTCCCATCTGTAGAAGAGATATGGACCAACAATAACTGGTGAAACTTGGAGAATTGGTAGCCAAGATTTTGCATATGGAGAACAGTGGTAACGTTTTCCGTATAAAAGCTATGCACCCTGAGCTTAAAATCTTTCATCCCAAAGATGGCCAAATGGGTTATGAAAACCCAGGCGCCAATAACGAGGATTACCGGAACGGCTAGTTTCCAGAACAGTGGTAATTTCCTGAATTTAATAATCATGTTTAAGTTTCGTGCCTTTCCCATCCCAAAATCAGGGCAATATTTGATAACCTTTCCGAGCGAAGACCTCATTTGTTGTCGCCCTGCTTAAGAATGTTTCAAAAAAGGCAACCCCCTCTTTATTCTTGGCGCCAATCAATGGTGCACCGGAATAACGCATAGTAGAATTCCACTCTTCCGGCATATCCAGAACCAGTTTGAGAGAATCGTCTATAGTGGTCACAAAGATGATGCCGATGGTCGTTGGCTCTGCAGAAAGCAAGGCATCGTGAATCAAAGTGATATGCCTTTTTGCATTAATCTTGTGTCTAATTTTCACCCATAGGCCTCGTTCCATCATTACATCCTTGAATCGCCGGCCAAGAGGGGTCGTGCTGGGTCACCAACAAGAATAGTACCGACTTTAGGGGGCGCCAGTTCAGCCCAGTTTTGGAGATTAATAGTTGAATTCTTTGCCGCGCCAACAACAATTCTGTTGCCCCAAAGAGATTTGACTGTTGGTGGATCAATCAGCCCGCCGGCAACTAAAGAGGCCATGCACTTATTACTGGCCGAGATAAAGTAATCAGCAGCAATTGCCCCTCCCTGGATGCCCTTGGCGAGCATTCCTGAAGATTTACAGATGTATTTAATTTTAGACTTGTGCTGTTGAGTGAATATCGTCCCCGCTGTTTTTAAATCGGCACAGATGGAGTTTGCCGCTGCCACGGTAATTTCATCGGCCACGGCATCAGGCAGCGATATCAATAATGAAGTGGAAAGCAATAAGGCAAATAAAATATGGGTTGGCGCTGTTTTCATACTGGAATCTCCGTTAGCCAGTTTTCACTGCGAATTTGCAGGTTTTTTCCCGCCAATCAATCGCTATTTATCTGCAGACAAGGTCATTGCCTGTTGAAGAGCTGTAAGCTCCTGCCTTGCTTCCTTAAAAGCGAATTCCTCAATATGTCGCTCAAGCCTTGTCAGTTCGGGGTCCAGATCCAATGCCTGCAATGACGGTTTCAATTCACCAAAAAAACTTACGACCTGGAAGTCATCATTCTGCAGCAACTCGTCCAGGTGAAGCAGTTTGAGCTTGATCAGGCCGAAATCCACCAGCGGCTCGGGCTGTCGCAGCTTATCGTCACCTGCCTCAGGCAGGCCCTTGATTGAGGCCATGACCCTTTGCAGCTGCTCATCAAAATCATTGAGGAGCTCATCGAGACTGGAGTCGTCATTGGCGACAATGGCCTGTTCCAGGCGTGAGGCGGCCTCTTTAAAGGCAGTGGCGCCCAGGTTCCCTGCCAGGCCCTTGATGGTATGGCAGATAAAAATAACTTCTGGATGGTCATCCCCGGCAAGGGCTTTCTTTATTTTTACGACGGTGTCGGCATAGTCCCGGCGAAAGTTGCCCAGGAGTTTACGGTAAAAGGTGGTGTCATTCTCAAGATTTCGCAAACCCTGGGCCAGGTCCAGACCAGGCATGGTGCCACCCAGCTCGGTTGCCGAATCTTCCTGTCTGGCTGCGGCTGCGGCAACAGCCTGATCCGTCGCTACGTCGCCTGAACCTGGCCGCGGCTTGACCAACGCCGTAATGGTTCGATAGAGGAGTTTGCTGTCAACCGGCTTGGAGATATGGTCGTCCATGCCGGCTGCCAGGCTTTTTTGCCTGTCTGTGGCCATGGCATTGGCGGTCATGGCGATGATCGGCAGATGGGGTTTATGGCCCTGCTCTTCCTGGCTGCGGATGGCCAGCGCGGCCTCATAACCATCCATCAGCGGCATCTGGATGTCCATAAGGGCCAGATCATAGGTCTTGGTCTGCACCATCTGCA
>DAOVJK010000312.1 GCA_030673265.1 Pseudomonadota bacterium
ATATTATCTCGAGATGCTCAGAGGTATTAAAGAGGTCAGACCGGAGATCCATATCCAGGCCTTTACCTGCGTCGAGATCGCCCATCTGGCCGAATTATCCGGGCAAACCGTTGCAGAGACCCTCAAAGATCTGATCAAAGCCGGGCTGGGTTCAATCCCCGGTGGTGGCGCCGAGGTCTTCAGCCCCAGGATCCGCCAGTTGACCTGTGAAAAGAAACTATCTGGTGAAGGCTGGATTGATGTGGCTCAAACCGCCCATAAAGTAGGGCTTAATACCAACGCCACCATGCTTTACGGCCATATTGAAACTCTTGAGGAGCGCATCGAACACCTGGATATGCTCCGTAAGGCCCAGGATGAGACCGGCGGTTTCCTGACCTTTATTCCCCTTGCTTTCCATCCGAAAAACACCGAACTTGCCGATCTTTCCAAGACAACCGGGATTGATGACCTGAGGAATATCGCGGTGGCCCGCTGCTTTCTCGATAACTTCCCCCATATCAAGGCCTATTGGGTGATGATCGGTCCGAAAATGGCCCAGGTTGCCCTGTCCTTCGGGGCGGATGATGTTGACGGGACGGTCAAGGAAGAGATTATTACCCATATGGCCGGGGCCGATACCGATCAGGCCATGAGCCGGGATCAGTTGCTGAAAATGATCCGTGAGGCTGGTCGTCAGCCCATCGAGCGTGATACCCTTTACAACACTATAAAGGCCTATTGAAATGACGATGGAACAGATCAACGATAAAATTCTAGCTGGCCAGCGGATTACAGTTGCAGAGGGTCTGAAGCTAGCCCAGGGAGCAGATCTGCACCAGCTGGGTTTTCTGGCCGATGCTGTCAAGGGTCGGCTCCACCCCGAGCCTTTCATTACCTATGTGGTTGACCGCAATATAAATTATACGGATATCTGTATCTCGGCCTGTAAGTTCTGTGCTTTTTTCAAGGCCCCTGAAGATGAGACCGGTTATGTCCTGACCAACGAGGAACTGGGCCGGAAGATTGAGGAAACCAAGGCTCTCGGTGGCACCCAGATTCTTCTGCAAGGGGGGCTCCATCCCGATAAACCCCTTGAATTCTACGAAGAGATGTTGCGGTTCATCAAAGGTCACGATATCCATATCCATGGCTTTTCACCCCCGGAAATATGCCATTTTGCCGAGATCTCCGGGCTTTCGGTCCATGACGTTATTGTCAGACTGCAGAAGGCCGGGCTTGATTCAATCCCCGGGGGTGGCGCCGAGATACTCAACGACAGGGTCAGAAGTGAAAGTGCTCCCCGCAAATGTAGCGCCGATCAATGGCTTGGGGTTATGGAGGAGGCCCATAAGCTGGGGATGCGAACCACAGCCACTATGATGTTCGGCCATATTGAAACAATGGCCGAAAGATTTGAGCATCTTGACCGGCTCCGGCAATTGCAGGACAAAACCGGCGGTTTTACCGCCTTTATTCCCTGGCCATTTCAACCGGCCAACACGGTGCTCGACCATCTGCCAACGGCCACCGCCGTTGAATATCTGAAGATGCTCGCTCTGTCGCGAATCTTCCTTGATAATTTCGCCAATATTCAGGCCTCCTGGGTAACCCAGGGTCCCAAGATTGCCCAGTTATCTCTTTTTTTCGGGGCCAACGACTTTGGCAGCACGATGATCGAGGAAAATGTGGTCGCGGCGGCCGGGGTTGGTTTCCGTCTGTCCGAGCAGGAAATTCGGAAGCTGGTCGAAGGGGCCGGATTTACCCCAAGGCAACGCTCCATGGACTACACTCTGGTGGCACAAACAGGATGAATGATTCCGGCTGTTATCTGCATAAAGCGTCTTATGTCGTGCCGGTGTCCGCCGACCCGAAGCTGCCGGCCGTGATAATGAACGGCGCTGTCCTCACCGAAAATGGTCGGATTATTGAGGTCGGTGCTTACGATGAACTGCGCGGCCATGATGCCCTTGAGGTTGATCACGGGCCAGCCGTGCTGATGCCGGCTCTGGTCAATTGCCACAGCCACCTTGAGCTGTCTTATTTGGCCCGTTTGGGGCAGGGTGCCAGCAATGCAGCCGGAGATATAACCGGCTGGATCAGAACTTTGCTGGCCGAAAGGGCAAAGGAGCACGATCCCCAGGACGTTGAGATGGCCGCCTGGCAGACCTTGGCCCGTCTCTATGCTGGTGGTTGCCGGGCCTTGCTGGATATCGGTAATCTGCCCGAAAGCCGTGAAATCTCTAAAAGGTTCAAGGTCAACAGCCGATTTTTCCAGGAGATTCTTGGTTTAACCAGTTCCGGTATTGAAGCCGGTTCGGCCTTAATTGCCCCGGTTGAAGATGATCCTGAATTATTTTATACCGCCCATGCCCCGTACTCAACCGCACCAGAGTTGATCAGGCAGTTAAAGGCAAGGGCCAACCGTCATGGTCATCTCTTTCCTGTCCATGTTGCCGAATCAGCCGATGAGCTAGAGTTTCTGGCAACTGGCCAGGGGCGTTTCCGGGATTTCCTTGAAGAAAGGGGAGCCTGGGACGGTTCTTTCGTGGCCCCAAAGCAAAGTCCTGTTGCCTATCTGGATAGTCTTGGCGCACTTGATGAACTGACCCTCTGTGTCCACTGTGTTCATTGTGATGCGACTGATATTGCCATTATGGCCCAGAGGCGGGTTACGACCTGCATCTGCCCCGGCTCCAATCGTTTTCTTGGCGTAGGTACTGCCCCGGTGCCGCAGTTGCTTGATAGTGGGATCTCCGTGGTCCTTGGCACCGACAGTTTAACCAGTAACCCGCACCTGAGTCTCTGGGAGGAGATGCGCCTTATCGCGCAGGATCATCCCGGTCTCAAGCCGGTAGATATAATCAGGATGGCCACCAGAAACGGGGCCGCGTTCATGGGTCTTGATCGCGAGCTTGGCTCTCTTACGCCTGGTTGTTCGGCCAGTTTCCTGGCCGTTAGCGGCGATATGCCTGAGAACGCCAGTGGTAGTGAGATTCTTAAATGGCTGGTGACGGCTGGGCTGGAAATTACAACCGAGTGGGTCGAATAGGATATGACGAATCCCTCTGTTACTGCCCGGATCGGCATGGTTAATTTCATCAACACCGCCCCATTGTATGAGGTATGGCAAAAAACAGTTCAGAGGCCCGAATGGCAAGTCACCGAAGCGGTGCCCTCAGTTCTTAATAACCTGCTTCATGCCGACAAGCTGGACCTTGGTTTTATATCCTCCCATGAGTACGCCCTCCATCCGGAGAAGTACAGGATTTTAAGGGATCTCTCCATTTCAGCGACCGGCGCAGTTGGCAGCGTTTTTCTGTTCAGCAGGCAGGAACCACAAAAACTTGCAGGCGGTAAAATCCTCCTCTCCACCCAATCTCAAACCTCGGTATATCTGGTCAGGAT
>DAOVJK010000310.1 GCA_030673265.1 Pseudomonadota bacterium
CGTATAAGCCGACAAGCGGCCTAACTCAGCTTTATACCACAAGGGCATAAGTTTCGTATAAGCCGACAAGCGGCCTAACTCAGCTTTAAACAATCTGGATTAACTTCCATACATAAATCTACGGACAGGTTTTAAATAATGGACAAGATATTTATTGAAGGTGGTCGGACCCTTAAGGGTTCGATCAGGATCAGCGGCGCCAAAAACGCGGCTTTGCCTCTTATGGCTGCCACCATTCTGGCCCCTGGGCAACATGTTCTGCATAATGTCCCTGATTTGCGCGATACCAGGACGATGCTTGTTCTGCTGGAGTCATTCGGGATTACCTGGCAACGTCGGGAAAAGGACAATGCCCTGCTGATTGATGCTACCAATCTGGATAATATCGAGGCATCCTACGATCTGGTCAAAACCATGCGCGCCTCTGTTTTGGTGCTCGGCCCATTGTTGGCTCGGATGGGGCAGGCCAGGGTCTCGTTACCTGGCGGTTGCGCCATTGGCGCCCGGCCTATTGATTTTCATATGCAGGGTCTTGGTCGTTTAGGCGTGGAGTTGAGCCTTGAGCAGGGGTATGTGGAAGGCAAGATTGACGGCAGACTGCAGGGTAGTGACGTTAATTTCGATATACCGTCAGTTACTGGCACGGAGAATATTTTAATGGCCGCCACGCTGGCCGAGGGCGTTACCACTATCAAGAATGCGGCCCGGGAGCCGGAGATTGGTAATCTGGTCGATATGTTGATTAATATGGGGGCCAGAATTGAAGGTAAGGGCACTGATCGTCTGGTTGTGCATGGTGTTAACGAACTGCGTTCGGCTGAGGCGCGGGTTATTCCAGATAGGATAGAAACCGGGACCTACCTGATAGCTGTCGGCGCGACCGGCGGAGAGTTGACTCTTACCGATTGTGATCCGACCCATCTGGCTTCGCTAATAGATAAACTTCGTGAAGTCGGACTGGACATTGAGGAGGGTGTTGATCATCTTTGGGTCGCCCGCCATGGCGCCCTTAAAAGTGTCGATATAAAAACCATGCCGTATCCGGGGTTCCCCACCGATCTCCAGGCCCAGATCATGGCCCTTATGAGCATAAGTCAGGGGTTGAGTGTAATCACCGAGACGATCTTCGAGAATCGGTTCATGCATGTGGCTGAATTGGCAAGAATGGGCGCCGATATAAGGATAGATGGGAAAAGCTCTATAGTGAAGGGTCGGAGCGGCCTATCCGGAGCCCAGGTTATGGCCACCGATCTGCGGGCCAGTGCTTCCCTGGTAATAGCGGCGTTGGCTGCTGAGGGTGAAACCGAGATTTCAAGGGTTTATCATCTGGATCGGGGCTATGACAATCTGGCCGGTAAGCTTAATAACGTTGGGGCTCGTATTCGTCGGGTAAAAGAGTGATCCGGATAAATTAATCGGAGTCTTGCCGGCACAATGATCGTACCTTATGCATAAAGTCAAGCTGAGCCTGAGGTTCGATTCCGAAAAAGTCAGTGGCTGAGGTCACTATCCGCCCAGCGTTTCCCCCGATCAAGGACGCCGCTTAAATCACTAAGCATGTGGTTTCGGAGTTCCTCGACTTTTTCGTAGGGTACATCCAGCAACAGGGCGATATCGTCAATTCCGTGACCACCGCCAAAATGGCGCTCGGCTATAATAACTTTCAGGAAATCTTCCTCGATCTCTTTCTGGAGATATTTTTCGACGTCGGACAGAGACTTGCAGGCCTGTTCATAGGTTTTGCCTCTGTTTACTTCCGAACGCATCCTGCGGATAGTCTGTTCGTAAAGCAGTTCTTCATCAGAAGCTGTTACGTAAATATCGTCGTCTTCCTCGTTGGTTCTTGAAGCCATTCGTTCCTCAAATATATATGAAAGAATTTATTATTTTATATAGTTCGCATTACTTAGCAATTGAAGTGGGTTTTGTAAATATTTTCTTGAATTAAAATGGCGGATACAGAGAAACACTTTCCCCGAGCACCACTCAGGAACAAGTGCTGAGAATAGAGGCAATGATTTCGGGGTCATATTCCTTCAACCGCCAGATCTTGGCCAATGCCAGGGCATTAGCGGCTATTTTCGGGATGGCCGATTCTGGAATAGCTAACTCTGTCAGGGTAACCGGGCTGCCGACATCCCTGAACCAGTTTGTTAAATGTGTGATCCCCTGCTGGGCGGCTTTGCTGTCATCCCGTTGATTTACATTAAAAACCCGCCGGGCAAATTGGGCGAATTTAGCCGGTGCCGCTGCAGCTCGCCAGGACATCCAGGCCGGCATCACAACCGAAAGTCCGGCCCCGTGCGGGACATCGTAGAGGGCGCTCAGGGAATGTTCAATCATGTGCATCGGGAAGCCGACCAGGCCTAAGCCTGCCGCAGTCAGACCGTTAAGGGCCAGGGTAGAACACCACATCAGGTCGGCGCGGGCCTGATAGTCATCCGGTTGGGCCAGAACCTGCCGGCAGCTTTCAATGGTATTAATGACAAGGCCTTCCATGAAGCGGTCCTGGACCGGGGTGGCAGGGTCGGTGGTGGTAAAATAAAATTCCAGGATGTGAGCAATGACATCAACTGCACCATAAGCTGTGTAGTTAGCAGGCACGGTGAAAGTCGCGGTTGGATCCAGAATAGAGACTTCCGGTTTCAGGAGCTGATTGCCGGTGCCGAATTTATGTTTTGTTTCTTCATTGGTTATGACCATTCCACCATTCATTTCCGAACCGGCGGCGGCCAAGGTCAAGACGCAGGTCAGTGGCAGTTTGGCTTTTACTCCTTTCTTGCCCTTAAAGAACAACCATACATCGTGGTCGACCATCGCTCCGGCGCAAATGGCCTTGGCGCAGTCGATTACGCTGCCGCCGCCCACGGCAACTACCGCCTCAACTCCATGCTCCTTGGCGAGTTTTATCCCTTCTCGGACGTGACTTAGAACCGGGTTTGATTTTACGCCGGGGTGTTCGATGACCGTCAGGCCGGCGCTGGCTAATGAATCTGTAACCTGATCGTAGATGGTATTTTGTTTTATGCTGCCAGAACCATAAACCAGCAAGACCTTTTTGCCGAAGGCCGCAGTCTCCGGGCCGATATTGGCGATGGTGTCCTTGCCGAAAAGTATTTTGGTCGGCAGATGAAGGACGAAGTTTTGCATGTGATTTTCCTGATATATCTTCAGAAATCCTGACCCGGTAAAAAAGTTTCGGGAGGCTCCGCAAGATCTGCGTGTTTTACGTTGCTATCGATAAAGGAAGCACCCTTAACAACAGGGCACTCATTTTAGTGCCCCAAACCGCTGGGCATATATATACATAAAGTGGCGGTGCTTTTCTAGTCAGACTATTTCCAGTGTCCCTTGGAGTGGAATAACATCTACAACTTCAGGCACTTCAGTCACTTAAAACCTCAGGCACTTCAGTCACGTAAAATTTCAGGCACTGCAGTCACTTAAAACTTC
>DAOVJK010000144.1 GCA_030673265.1 Pseudomonadota bacterium
TCCCTGGCCGAACTTACAGGTCATGAACACCTGGCCTTTTATGATGCCATTGCTCCGATTGTTAACGCCGATTCACTTGACATGGATATAGTCTACCGGGCCTCCCGCTATGATGAAGGCCCCGGCGATTACCTCAACTGTCCCATGGACAAGGACCAATATCTTGCCTTTATCAAGGGATTGGCCGAGGGTGAAAAGGTACCCCTTAAATCATTCGAAAAGCAAAAATATTTCGAAGGGTGTCTGCCGATCGAGATTATGATGGAACGCGGTGAAGACACCCTGCGTTTCGGGCCAATGAAACCGGTCGGACTGCCTGACCCCAGAACCGGTAAAGACCCTTATGCGGTTGTGCAGCTGCGCATGGAAAACCGGGAGGGTACCACCTACAATCTGGTCGGCTTCCAAACCAAACTGACCTATCCCGCCCAGCGAGAGGTATTCAAGCTTATTCCCGGTCTGGAAAAGGTCGAGTTCAGCCGCATGGGCAGCATCCACCGCAATACCTTTGTCTGCGGCCCGGCAGTGCTGCTCCCCACCTTGCAGACCATAAAGCGGTCAGATCTGCTCCTGGCCGGTCAGCTTACCGGGGTTGAAGGCTATGTTGAATCAACGGCCATTGGTTTACTGGCCGGACTTAATGGTTGCCGATTAATGGCCGGAGAAGAATTACTGGTCCCGCCGGAAGACACCGCACTCGGAGCGTTGATCCGCCATCTAACCAAGTCAGAACCTAAAAAGTTCCAACCTTCAAATATTAATTTCGGTTTGTTCCCAGCCATCAAGCTGAGAATGCCGAAAAAACAAAGGGGACAATACCGTGCTGAAAAAGCCCTCAAATCCCATGAGAAATGGCGCAACGACTCAAATCTGTAGAATACTGGTTATCTTCGGCTTGATTCTCTTTAATACAACCATCTCCTCCGGCTCCACCCACCCACCGGTGCATCGGCTGGAAATCTCGTTCGATATCGCTAAATCCACCATGCACGGGACATCGACTATCGAGATCCCAGCCAACAGAGGCGCTATTTACCATACGCCCGGCCTAGCGATCACCGGCATCTGGATTAACGATCAAAAAATCGATCTCGATGACCAGAGCCAAACATACTTCACCGATCCCGACCATGAACTGACCATTAACCCGGCCACCGTCCCAACCGTTGTCAAAGTAACTTATGAACTGGATCTGGCTGTCAGAAATTCACCAATGAGCGATTTAATCAGCGCCGACGGAATTTCCCTGACAGGGATCTGGCACCCAATTCTGCACCAGGACCAGATCTTCGAACTGACCGCCGAAATTCCGCTTGATTTCGAAGCGATTTCCGAGGCTGAGGAGATTGCAACCATAGTCGAATCCAACCGCAAGACCACGACATTCTCCTTCAAACACCCCCTGTCAGGAATCAATTTCATAGCCGGACCTTTTCTGGTTGAGAAAAGCAGCTTCGGTGATGACCGTGCTCTCTACACCTATTTCTTTGCCGAAGATAAGGATCTGGCTGCAGAATACAGGCAGAAAACCCTCGGCTACCTGGCCCGCTATGAAAAGATGATCGGTCCCTTCCCCTACAAGCGTTTCAGCGTAGTTGAAAACCGTCTGCCGACCGGCTACGCCATGCCTACTTTCACCGTACTTGGTCAGTCAGTGATAAAACTGCCGTTCATTACCGATACCTCCCTGGGCCACGAGACTCTCCACCAGTGGTTCGGCAATTCGGTCCGCACCGATCCGACCGACGGCAACTGGGCGGAAGGCTTGGTCACTATGCTGGCCGACGGCCTCTACCAGAGCGAACAAGGCAATGGCCGTGAATTCCGCAAGAACCAGATGATCAAACATCATAGTTATGTCCATCCTGACAATGAGATGATCCTTAGGGACTTTAGCGGTGCCCAGAGTCATCTGCTCCCCGGCCAGAAGGGTCGCCGGGCCATCGGCTACACCCAGGCCGCCATGCTCTTTCACATGCTGCGCAACAAAATCGGCGAAGAAAAATTCATTGCCGGCCTCCGCGATCTCCACCATCGCCTAAAACATCAAAAAGCTGGTTGGGCAAGCCTGATCAGCAGCTTTGAGCAGATAACCGGCAGCAGTCTCCAGGACTTCTTCGACCAGTGGTTGAGCCGGCCCGACCTGCCTGTTTTGAATATCAACAGTTTCAGAGTAGATGAAGATGGCGGCCGACCGGTAATGCGCTTCAATTTGCGCCAAGCCAATGCAGGCGACCCTTACCAACTCTCGGTTCCGATAACCGTCGTCACCGATAATGAGACCCTCAACCGGGTCATTGACATCGAAGACAAAGATACCGAGATTGAAATACCCCTGACGGCGACCCCACGCCAGCTGGTCATCGATGAAAACTATGAGCTGATGCGCCGCCTGGCCCCGACGGAACTGCCTTCGGTCTGGTCGCGATTTGTCGGAGCCGGGGAAAAACTAGCCGTCCTTGACCATAATCAGGATCCCGACCTTTTTAAGCCCATGCTGGATATTCTTGAGAGAATGGGCTGCCGGGTTGTTTCCGCCGAAGAGGTCACAAACAAGGATATCAGTGATGCCGCTACTATTTTTCTGGGCATATCATCATCCGCCTCACGTAAATTGTTCGCCCAGCCCAACCACCCCACCACCGGGATGACCTTCGACATCCGAGAAAACCCTCTTAACCCTGCCCTCACCGCCATTCTGGTCTCGGCCGCCAATCAAGATGAGGTCAGTCGGGCGGCCCGCAAAATCAATCATTACGGCAAATACAGTTATCTTCATTTTGAACAGGGCCGGGCCGTTACCAAAAGAACCAACCCAACCCCGAACGGGCAACTCTTCACCCTCCCCCAACCTCCTGGCGGCATTGAGATCAGCGCTAATTTATCCTTCGATGGCATAGTTGAAAAACTGCAAGACCACCAAGTAGTCTACATCGGCGAAAGCCATACCCGCTACGAAGACCACCTCCTGCAGCTCAGAATAATCCGGGCCATGTACCAGCAAAACCCAGATTTATCCATTGGCATGGAGATGTTCTCCCGGGCCGACCAGGAGGTCCTGGACAAATACATCCTTGAGCAGAGCATCAATGAGGAGGAGTTCCTCCGCCAGAGCCACTACATGATCAAATGGGGCTATGATTACCGTTTCTACCAGCCGATAATCAATTTCGCCCGCCGCAACCGCATCCCGGTGGTGGCCATCAATCAGGATAAAGCTATCGTCAGCAAGGTTTATAAGGAAACTGGTCTGGAAGGACTTGATGAAACTGAATTGGCAGTTATCCCGGAAGATCTCGACATCTCCATGCCCGACTACCGGCAAAGGATAAGTTCGGTCTTCCGGATGCACAACGGCCATAACAACAAACAAGAGCAACTAAACAAATTCCTCCAAGCCCAGTCACTGTGGGACGAAACCATGGCCGAATCAATTGCTTCTTACCTGACCGACAACCCCCAGCGGCGGATGGCAGTAATTGCCGGACGTGGTCATGTTGACAAAAAGAACGCCATTCCGCCCCGGGTTGCACGGCGCTTAGAGGTGAAACAGGCTGTTGTACTCAATGTTGAGCAACGGGAAGTTGATGCGGAGACCGCCGACTTTCTGGTTTTTTCAACGCCTGTCAGCCTGCCAATGGCGGCAATGATGGGCGTAGTCCTGAAAGAAAAAAGTGGCAATATTGTAATCGAGAAGCTTTCCCCGCACGGGATGGCCGGTAAATCAGGGATAAAGAAGGGTGATATAATCCTGGCCCTTGATGGCAAGCCAACCGCCACCATTGAAGAGCTTAAACTAATTCTCTTCTTTAAGAAAAAAGGTGAAAAAGTAATCGCTAAACTGAAAAGAGTGCGCAGGTTCTGGCCTGATTCCGAGCTTGAAATTGAGGTGCCGTTATAACAATTCAACCCTGCTTCCGCACTTTATAATTACAGCCACGCTTATCATCTCAAAGCTATTCAGGGGCGAAGTTTAAGTTCGGCCGGGACAGATTATCCGGCTATAGCGCCGACGGCAAAGGCAAGATCTCTCAGGCTTCGCCGTCCGAGATGGCAGCGTGGAGTAGCGTACGGGGCTAAACAAACAATATATGATCTTTATTACCCCTTTTTTTTTGCCATTTAGACCAATGGCAATCAGATTTATGCAAGCTGCACTAACTTCAGAGGAAGGCAGAATCAAGCAAGGACCAAGCTGACAACCTCCCGCATTTCCTGAAGTTTAAAAGGTTTGATCATTGCTGCACTGAAACCGTAATCACGATAATCAGCCAAGATCGGATCGTTTGAATAACCGCTGGCCACAATGACCTTTACCTCAGGGTCAATCTTGAGTATTTCCTGAACAGCTTCTTTGCCGCCCATGCCGCCGGGAATAGTCAAATCCATAATTATGGCCACGATGGGTTCATCCTTTTCCTTTGACTCCAGATACAACTTGATAGCTTCTTCCCCATCCCGGGCCAACACAGCCCCAAACCCGATGCTCTCGAGCATATTGCCGACAAGCTCCCTGATCATATCATCGTCATCCATGATCATTATTCGCCCTTCCCCTTCAACATTATTGGGCACCAACTCTTGCTTTGCTGAAGACTGGTGCACCTCTCCTGATGCAGGCAGATAGAATGTAAAAGTCGAGCCCACCCCCAGCTTTGATTCCACTTCGATATGACCATCATGATTTTTGATAATTGAGTGGGAGATGGCCAGCCCAAGACCGCTCCCTGTTTTTTTAGTCGTAAAGAATGGATCGAAAATCTTATCAATCTTATCAGCAGGTATCCCAACACCTTGATCGACAAAGCTGACTTTCACATACTGCCCGGCCTTCAGGAAAAATGTATCTTTATCATTATAATGGTTAGTGCAATTTACCGTAATCGTCCCCCCGCCAGCCATAGAGGCTGAACCATTTAAAATGATATTCTGGATGACCTGACTAATCTGACCAGTATCAACTTCAACGGCCCAGAGGTCTTCACCAAAAGCATATTCGCATTGGACATTACTGCCGCATAGCACAAATTCGGCAGAATCCTTGATTATCTCTTGAATAGTTGCAATACTCTTGATCGGCTCGCCACCCATCGAAAAGGTAAGCAGCTGTTGAGTAAGATTCTTGGCCCGAGCAGAAGCTTTTTCGGCGGAAGACAACAGTTTATATATTTCACTTTCAGGCCCGACACGGATCATAGCCAGGTTAATATTACCCATAATAGCCGTCAGGATATTATTAAAATCATGGGCTATGCCACCAGCCAGAACCCCCACCGATTCTAGTTTTGCAACTTTGCTCAATTCTTCATCTGTTTTAATTTTTTGGGTAACATCACTAAAAACCAGGACCGCACCGATAGCCCGACTATCCATATCTCTTATTAACGCCACACTTTCAGACACAAGTACTAGCGTGCCATCTTTCTTCAGAAGTTTTTTTGGCGCAGACCTTGAAGTGGAGCCAACTCCAACAATTAGGTCTTCCACCTTATAACCAGGGCTTTTGTCAAGGAGATCAAAAACCTCGTAAAATTGCCGGCCAACCGCCTCGGCCTGGGGCCAACCAGTAACCTCTTCTGCAGCTTTGTTGATTAAAACAATCACTCCGTCGGTATCAGTCGTAATCACACCGTCGCCGATACTGCGCAGGGTCACATTAAGCTGCTCTCGCTCAGCAAGCATTTCTTTAGCAGCATGAGTCTGAACGGTGATATCCTGGAAACTTTCGACTATTCCGACAACCTTGTCATTAATGTCCCTAAACGGCCTGGCGGTTATTATGAACTCAGCCATCTCACCATTGCTAAGTTCCTTACTGAACTGCTCGACCACCTCATCCATCCCCTGACCGATCAAATTAACCGGACAAGACTCTGTTCTACAGCCGCTGCCTGGTCGGGATTCGAAACATTTCAACACACCACCATCAGCCATTTTTTCAGGCCAATGTTCGTAGTATGCCTTATTGGCCTTCAGTATTTCAAAGTCAAGGTTAACCAGACAGATAGGGTTGGCACTGTCCAGAACCGTCTCCAAGGTAAGATTTACTTTTTCCAGTTGTCTTGTTCGCTCCTCTACCAGTCTCTCCAGACCGGATTTGTATTCTTCAACTTCATTGTGAACTTTTTGGAGACGATTGAAATAGAGGCTGAAGGAAGCAACAATCACGAAGGTCACAGTGTTGACCGAACCGCTGTATGGAGAAATAATCATCCAGACATTGCTCAGATCACTGTAAGATAGAAGCTGTTTAAGGAGATGGCCAAACGACCTCGAAACAGCAAACAGCACAAATGTAAGAGTCAACAGAAAAATGTAATGCCGAAAGATATCATTAGGTTTTTGCCTATACCATAGTAATGAATTATAAAAGCAAAGGATGGCAATGGCTAAAGTCAGGATAGAACCAACTATATCGACGATGACAACCGGATTCCACGAAAAAATCATGCCTGACCCCTCCATTTTCGCAGAGCCAAAAGCAGCAAGAAGAACGCAGGCACTAACAACAGATGATCTAGCCTGGTCAGATAAAAGAGAAGATCCCAAGGGCCATCGATACTCATATAGGCAACATGACCAGCTATTTTCGCGAACTTGCCTGAATCGACAAATTCCTTCATCAAATGACCGGTAAAAGTCAGCAGATTCCACAAAAACAGCATCCACAAAAAAGCTTTGAATTCAAACCAGCCAGGTTTATTAAAACGAGCCAGTTTGATATTATAAAAAAGATAACTTAGTCCAAGGATAAACAACCCATGGCCAATCTGATGGGCAACCAAGCCCTCTGCACCACCGTGGCCCTGCACGGCCAAAGCGGCAGCTGGCCACAGAAATGTGACAATAAGAAACACCAAACTGCAAAATGCTATTACAGGTTTCCTAACTGTCACGATAGATCAATCTCCTTGGCGGATATTTTAGTCAATAAGCGTTGGAATCAGTGGGTTCAAGAATGAGCCATTATTCTTATCCCATCAAAAAAACTCAAACTAACAGCTAGCAAGCTGTAATTTTAATTATTTTTCATTTATGCACAACATAAATATTTCAGTTTTCCCGCTTGACTAAGTGCAGTCTTATCATTCGTTATGATTCTTCGCTTGCCGAAAACTAAGATTATAAATTTTATCTCCATCTGAAGATAAAGATCCCCTCCCTTGCTCAAGATGCGGCCTTCAGAAAAGCTCTGCCTACCTACCCCGCCGAAAACACTTCCTGACCATAGACAGCACCACCCGGATAAGACTTTTCTTGCGTAGAACAAATTCAGCCTGCATCTCCTCGACCTCCCGACCAATCTCTTGCTTGAAGTAAGATGATTTCATGATAGCAAAAACCTGGGATGGATAAA
>DAOVJK010000141.1 GCA_030673265.1 Pseudomonadota bacterium
AGACAATTGTGGATGGTAAAATTATGGCATACGATTTTGAAAAATATCGTGAAAAGCGTGAGAAGGTTCTGGGAGTCCGCAAGCGCGGTTTAAGTTTCGGCGCCGTTGCGGCGCTGGTGGCTGCCGTCATTGTTTTGGGATTGGGAGGTGTCGCGGTACCAAAGACCATCTCCTATTTTACCACCAGAAATCTTGATGATGCTATCTACCGGTTGGCGGACTCAACGGCCTGGAGCCAGGAGATTGTCAAAAAGATTGATGGTCTGGCCGGGGTAAGGAAGGTCGTAACCGATAATCATGATAAACGTCTGGTTGTTACCTTTAACCGTCATGAAACGGGACCGGAGAAACTCAAGGTCGTGTTCAACCGGGATGGAGTCGCAGCCGAACTTTTGAACCGGATGAGCTACCGGCAGCGCATGTCTATTCTGAAGAAGGAGGCCGAATTTGAAACTCCATAATATATCATTTAATAACCTGCGGCGTCGCAAGGGTAAGATGATCTTTTTGATTCTGGGCCTGTTCATTGGGGTCGCGACTATCGTTACCCTGCTTTCAATAACCGAATCCATGTCCAGAGATATCGAAGACCGGCTGGACCAGTTTGGCGCCAATATAGTCATGGTGCCCAAGAGCGACAATCTTTCCTTGAGCTACGGCGGCATCAGCGTGGGCGGGGTCAGCTACGAAACTGTTGATTTTGATGAAAGCAGTATCGGCCGAATCAGGGAGATCCAAAACAGCAAGAATCTCGGGGCGGTTGTGCCCAAAATTCTGGGTAGCGCCGAGGTTAATGGCCGCAAGGTTCTCCTGATGGGAACCAATTTCAATGATGAGCTGTTGTTGAAGACCTGGTGGCAGTTCCAGGGCGATGTCCCCGGAGAATATGAACTGATGGTTGGTGCCGAGGCGGCTGAAAATCTGGGCCTTGCAATTGGCGATCGGTTGTCGATGAAGGGCCATGATTTCAAGGTGGCCTCTATCCTGATGGCGACCGGCGGGTCCGAAGACGGGGTCATTATTGCCAATATGAAGGAGGCCCAGCAGGTTTTGGGCAAAGAGGGCAGGGTCTCAATGGTGGAGATTTCCGCCTTTTGTCGCGGCTGTCCGATCTCCGATATGGTTCTGCAGATCGCCGAGAAGTTTCCTGAGGCCAAGGTCACCGCTTTAAAGCAGGCGGTAATGTCCAAGATGCAGTCCATCGAGATGTTCAAGTCATTCAGTTACGGCATCGCGGTGCTGGTGGTTTTTATCGGCTCACTGCTGGTCTTTATTACCATGATGGGTTCGGTTAACGAGCGGACCCGGGAGATCGGGATCTTCAGGGCCATTGGTTTTCGGCGCGGCCATGTTATGCAGATCATCCTGCTGGAAGCAATGGTCGTCGGCCTGATCGGTGGCTTGGTAGGATTTGTTGGCGGCAATGGTGTGGCCTGGCTGGTAATGCCCATGGTTATTAAGGACGGCGCCTTTGCCGGGATCAACATGACTTTGGGCGGCATTTCTCTGTTGCTGGCGGTGGCTTTAAGTCTGTTGGCCAGTCTCTATCCGGCCCTGAAGGCCAGTCGTCTTGACCCGAGCGAGGCTTTAAGAGCACTTTGAGTGGTACGATGGATCTTTTCAGATAGTTAATAACAATTTGCATGCACAGGAGCGAGTGATCCAAATGGCTACTGCAACAGTTGAAAAAGTCGAACACCTCTTCGAGGTAAGAAATCTGGGTAAAGATTATCAGAGCGGTGATACCACTGTTCAGGCGATCCGCACTATGGACTTTCATATCGATGATGGTGAATTCGTCAGCATCATGGGCCAGTCCGGTTCCGGTAAATCCACTCTGCTTTCCATCATGGGGGGGCTTAACCACCCGAGCCGGGGACAGATGCTGGTCGACTCCCTGGATCTTTATGAGTTAAGCAGTGAGCAGCGGGCTGATTTCCGCAGTGAATACATTGGCATAATCTTCCAGTCTTTTCAGCTTATCTCCTATTTGACGGTGCTGGAGAATATCAAGATGCCCATGGCTATTACCGGGATTCCGGCAAAGAAACAGGACGAGATGGCGAGGTCGGTCCTTGAAAAGGTCGGGCTGGTCGATAAGGCAGATCGGTTGCCGGACCAGCTGTCCGGTGGGGAGCAGGAGAGGGTGGCGATTGCCAGGGCCATCGTCAATAATCCGCCGATTCTGTTGGCCGATGAGCCGACCGGTAATCTTGACAGCGAGACTTCCGAAGAGATAATGAAGCTTCTCATGGAGCTTAACCGGGAAGGGCAGACCATTATCATGGTAACCCACAACCCCGATTCCTGCCGCTATTCAGGCCGAACCATCGAGGTTAAGGATGGCAACTGTTTTCTGCAGTAGGAGTTTTAGTCAACTCCGAAGGCGACAGGCCTAACCCGCATATTTCATGAGATTGAAATAACCGGTGGTGGGAAAGATACCTGGATCTCCAGGGTAGAGAGATTTGCAAGTATTATCCTTACAGAAGGGGGGAATGTCTTTCTCCCGTTAATGATGAAGGATATCTCGAGCCAAGGTCTTTGCCAGGCGTGTCGTTGGCCAAAAACCTTTTGCTAATTTTCAACGATTAAGGGGGCCAGCCCACGTTTAAGGTCCTTAATAAGTGCGGCATAGTCATGGTTCTCGCTGTTTATTTCCCCGGATTCAATGATCTCTGCAAGCTCGGCCCACTCATTTTGACCAATAGTCCAGAGAGTCCCCTTGATGTTATGGGCCCAAAAAGTCAGCTGTTTCATGTCGCCTTGAATAAGTGCACTTTCTGCCTGTCCCATGCTTTTTGAGATGCTTGTTCGTAATGTTGTAATCATAGATTCAACCTTTTTCGGATGAATCTGGTGTTGTTGGATAAGATATTCTGCGGCATCTCTCACGACCACGGGGGGCAGCTCTTTGTTGTCTCTCATATCTGCAGTAACCTTTGTGGGCTTATTATCATTACGGTTCAAAATCCCATTAATTATTTCATCCAGGACGGAAAAAATTTCTTCGGGCTGAAAAGGTTTGGTTATATAACCATCCATGCCAGACTCAAGACACTTTTCCCGGTCACCCGGCATTGCCTGTGCTGTCATCGCTATGATTGGTATTCTCAGACCTTTGATCTTATTCTGGACGTGTTGCAGGAGTTCCTGGTGTTTTTCCGAGGATATGTCGGACTGTTTCTCACACTTGCGGATGAATCGTGTGGTTTGAAGGCCGTCTAGCCCTGGCATCTGAACATCCATGAGAATGACGTCAAAACTTGTTGAGGTGAGCTTCTCCAGGGCCTTTACGCCATTTTCGGCCCAAATTACGGTATGTCCTTGTTTTTCAAGCACTTGCTGGGCAAGCTCTTGGTTAAAGGTGTTATCTTCAACAAGCAGAATTTTCAAGGGAGTAGATCGTGACCTTTCTGGAATGGCAGGGGATCTTTTTACCTCCATCTTCGTACTGGCCAGCTTAAAAGGGGCTGTAAAATAAAAAGTACTGCCTTTGCCAATTTCGCTTTCAAGCCAAATTTCACCGCCCAGTAGGTGGGTAAGCCTTTTGCTGATAGCAAGGCCCAGACCTGTTCCACCAAAAGTTCTGGAGATACTGCTATCCGCCTGGCTGAATTGATCGAAAATCCTGTTCTGCGCCTCTCCCAGAAGGCCAATGCCGGTGTCTTTGACACTGAACAGAAGCACCACTTTCGAGTTATCCTGGTCTAATGTTTCAATCTTGAGGATAATTTCGCCGGTTTCGGTAAACTTGATTGCATTGCTGACCAGATTGAGCAGAATCTGCCCCAAACGAAGCTCATCGCCCACGAGTGCTGTCGGCAAGTCCTCTGGAGGGTAAAGTGAAAAATTCAAGCCCTTCTCTTGAGCCTTTATTGATAGGGTGTTGTCGACAGTCTGCAAAACATCGCTTAAGAGAAAGGGACGCTCTTCCAGTTCAATTTGGCCGGCCTCAATTCTAGAGAAATTAAGGATATCATTCAGCAAGCTCAGAAGAAACTCAGCAGAGGTTTGGACAATATTGAGGCGGCGCTTTTGCTCAGGATCAGTTTCTGACTCAAGGGCCATACGGTTCATGCCGATGATGGCATTCATCGGGGTCCTGATTTCATGGCTCATGTTAGCTAAGAAACCACCTTTGGCCTTATTGGCTTTTTCTGCCACCGATTTGGCCATAGACAAGTCGTTCTCGAAATGTTTTTGCTGAACCGCAATGGCATAAAGATTTGCTAACTGTTCGACAACTCCAAGCTCGGTTTCAGTATAGTCGTCTTGAGCGTTTGCCAGAAAAATTCCGCCGACCAGTTTTTCTCCCAATAAGGCGGGTACCGCCAGAATGCGCTTGATAACAAAATGCCCTTTCGGGACTCCAATAGCGCGAAGATCTTCCGCCGGATTATTGTTAAGTATCGGTTTTTTATTATCCAGAACCCAGCCCAGCAAGCCTCTGGTCTTTTCGAGCGTGAATGGTTTTGCATCTATCTTGAGGCCTGGGCAGCAGATATCCTTGTTCATAGTCGGGCAAACCAGATTGCCGCTTTGGGGGTCAAGAAAACCGACAAAACCATGTTCGCTGTTGGTAAGTTGGCTTGCTTGTTTCAGTAGCAAAGTGGAAATGTCGTTGATAGATTTCTGTAGCATGGAGGCACGACCCAACTTTGCCATAGCGGCATTAACTGCTGATTCCCAATGTAAAGCTTTTTCTGACTCTATTCTTGCCGTTATATCTTTAAAGTTCTCTATGATACCAATGCACGTACCTTCCTGATCAAAAAGAGGTTTGGCTGTAAGAATGCAGGAGATCGTTCCGCCATTTTTAACTGTCTTTTCCAGCTCTATTTCAATTTTAGGTTTCCCCCCGATTATTTGGACCAAAGGGCATTCCGTAGTGTGACAGGATGGACCTGGAAAGACTTCATAGCACTTATGACCAATAAAATCATCGCGGCTATAACCACTTAAGGCTAGCAGGGGGGCGTTGACCCGGGTAACGTGAAAATCTGTATCAATTACCCGCATGCCGTCTGCTGCGGTATTAAAAATCTTGTTTAATTCCTCTTCTGCCAGATAGCGTTCAAAAATTTCATTTTTTAAGGAAATATTTGCGGCTGCCAATGAAGCTGTGCGCTCTTCGACTCGTTGTTCCAGTAATTGATGGTTCTTCAGGAGTAATTTTTCTGCCTGCTGACGATTCTGGACTTCTGTTGTCAGTTTTATTACCAGTTCGTCTTTCAGTTGGCGGGATTTTTCTAATTTGCCAATGAACCGGTTGAAAGATAAATAAAGCACGGTAAAGGAAACCGTAAGTAGAAAGATGGTTACCAGGATGGCGTTTTGGATAAAGAGTTTCTTCTTGTTGACGATGGAAGTTATATCCTGCAGGGTTATAATTCCTCCAAAGGTCCTCCCTTCAAAATCCTTAAAGATAGGGTGGGTATGAAGAATTTGGAATTTATCGGTGGTGACAATTTTCTGGTCGTCACTTTTCAGAGAGATCTCAGGGGGCAGTTCTGCGAAGACAGGGTTGTCGTGGGTAATAATTATATGTTGGCCTTTCTGAAGATGATCGTTCTTCTCAAGAAATTCATCCGTCATAGAATCTTTAACAAAATAGCAGGTGACATCGGCTTTAAGGGTTTCACGCAAGGACGTTACTATTTGCTCGGTGTGAATGCCGAATTCTACGGCTCCGACACATTTGCCTTCGAAATAGATTGGCTGAATGATCTTCAGGAAGTCAGCAGTCTCATGAATTTGAAAACCGCTACTGGGGGTCTTTTTTTTGAGAGCGAGCTGTTGTGCTCTGTTTAATTTGACAGGGCGGGCAGTAGAGAACTCATGGGTGGGTACCCGCAAGAAAGGTGAACCGTCAGGCAGATAGAACCGCATGATGTCGAAGTGGCGGTTCTCTTGTTTTAAAACCTTATATTTGGGCAGGCATAAATCATAAAGTAATTCTCTGTTATGGGTCGCAAGATATTCGGCTATTAGAGGGTTTGTCTCGACAAATCCTTTAATCCTCACGAGATAGGGGGACAGAAGGCTCTTTTTTGTGGCAATAATTATGCGGTTGAAATCTTTTTGGGCAGTGCTGATTTGTTCGTCTATGTAGAGGTTATAATAGCTGGCCCCTTGGTAGAGAAAAAAGCTGGATAAAGCCAGGATAACCAGACTGACAACGATAATAGCCTTACTCTTCACCTTCATTAAAAGGACTGCCTACCTTAAAGACGTGCAATAAATTATAGGAACGAAAGCTTATTATTTAATAGATACAGAAAACAGCTCGATGTTTAGTGTTTAGTCTAATAGTTAAATTTATAACAGACGTCTTTAAAAAAATAAAGGGCAGGCCAATGTCATGGTCGTCGAGTAGCGGTCTTTTCTGAAATATAGTTGTGGGCACGGCGAGGGGAGATCCCTTCGCTATGGCGACGGCGACGTGTTAGGTTTCCTAAACTACAGGGTTTAATGGCAAATCAGAAGATCACAATATTATGTGGTTTGTCAAGAATCGGCAATGTGGCAAATTGTCGCAGTTGGCTGTTTTGATTGGAAAGAGTTGTTCTATGTTTGAGGTGAATAAATCTTGATGAATCTTATGAATCTCGGTTGGGTTCGATATTTTGACATTATCGGGCATTGGGACGGGGGCGGGTCACTCTAACTAGCCCGCATATTTCATGAGTATTTTTAAAAAGTCATTTTAACTGATTGTACTTGTGTGTTAAATCTTTGGTTTATTGTGGAATATCAAGGTCACAGTTTGTACCAAATGAAATACATGGTTTGTTTTTCAGATAGCGCAGACTTCGAAACTACTCACCCTGCGGGCCAGCCGATATATCCGTATAGCACCCCTCAGGGGGGTATTGTCCAGAATCTGCTGTATAAGGGTTTCAGCATGCTAAAGTATCGGAGTCTCCTTCTGGCTGCTTACCTGCTGAAAACATCATACTTTGCCTATCGAGCGTTTCGCAATCGGGCATCTCGACTGGTGAAATATGCGGGCTAGTTGAGATTAAAGGGATAAGATCTCGAAAGGAGGCGTTTAAAGGCCCTGTGGCTTCTTTTTGGCCGTCAAAACAGCATGGTTGGTTCCTGCTTCTTCTCGCAACCGAAGCTTGCCAATATCTTAAATTTGGACAACAACAGGACGAACCTGAATCATTGTTGTTTTATAGGTAAAAACCAATCTGACAGTGATTTTTTGGGGTCGATTCTGGATTCGCATTCCTTTAGCCACACGGTAAGATCTCCGAAGTTAAAGGGTTTTTTGAATGTTTTACAGCCAAGTGCTTTCGCGTTTTCCAGTTTGGCCTCCGACCAGTCCCCGGACATAATGGCAATGTTTGGGATCTTGCATCCTTTATTCAACTGTTGG
>DAOVJK010000034.1 GCA_030673265.1 Pseudomonadota bacterium
AATGAAATACATGGTTTGTTTTTCAGATAGCGCAGACTTCGAAACTACTCACCCTGCGGGCCAGCCGATATATCCGTATAGTCTGCTGTATAAGGCTTTCAGCATACTAAAGTATAGCTAAAAACATCATACTTTGCCTATCCGGCATCTCGACTGGTGAAATATGCGGGCTAAAGTATCATCACCACTGCCAGACAAACAAAAAGCCGCCGGAATTCAAGATTAATCCTCAGCAGCCTTCTTGTAGATCGTATAATTTACGTTTGACTACTCTAAACGCCCCAACGCCTCCGCAAAACGTTTCATGCCATCCTCGATCACGTCCATGGATGTGGCAAAAGAGAATCTAATGAAGCGGTCAGCGCCGAAGGCAACGCCCGGTACCGCCGCAATCTTGTATTCATTAAGTAGATAATCGGCCATATCAAGGGAACCCTCGATCTTCTTCCCGTTAAAGGTCCGACCATAGTAGGCGGAGATGTTGGGGAACACATAAAAGGCGCCACTCGGCTTAACGCAGGTCACCCCTTCAATAGCGGCCAGGGCGTTCAGAATATAATCCAGTCGGGGTTCAAAGGCCTCCTTCATAACGGTTGGGAAATCCTGCGGGCCGCTAACAGCCGCCAAGGCAGCCTTCTGGGCAATGGAAGAGGGATTGGACGTGGACTGGCTCTGGATCTTGTTCATGGCCGAAATAATATGCTGGGGACCGGCCGTGTAGCCAATCCGCCACCCGGTCATCGCGAATGATTTGGATACGCCGTTCAAGACCAGAGTCTGGTCGATAAGGGCGGGATTAACATCAAGAATATGGGGCAACTTGCCATCGTTATAGGTGATGGTGTCGTAGATATCATCGGTAATAATCACCCAGTTATGCTCAAGGGCCAATTTGCCGATAGCCTCAAGAGCCTCCCGGGAGAAAACCGAACCGGTGGGATTTGAGGGACTGTTAATAATGATCCCCCTGGTCTTGTCAGTGACGTACTTGACCAAGACCTCGATCTCCAGATCAAAATCCTTTTCTTCGGTCAGGGGAACGATCACCGGAGTAGCACCGGCCAGTTGGATGATGTCCGGATAGGACACCCAGTACGGGGCCAGAACCAACACCTCATCTCCTGGTCCGAACAGTGCCTGGGCCATATTATAGAGGCCATGCTTACCACCGCAGGAGACCTGAATCTGCTCAGGAGTATATTGCCAGCCGTGGTCCTCTGCAAAGCGCCGGGCTATGGCCTCACGCAGTTCCGGAATACCGGGTACCGCAGTGTAGCGCGTAAAACCATCATCAATAGCAGCCTTACCGGCAGCTCTGACATGATCAGGGGTATCGAAATCGGGCTCCCCAACACTGAAATTAAGGATATCGGCCCCGGCTGCCTTGAGAGCCTTGGCCTTGGCATTAACCGCCAAAGTCGGTGAAGGTTTGATCTGCTTGACCCTTGCCGCCAGATTAATCTTGGGTTCCATGATTTTCTCTTCTACGCCCTATGTTGAGGCAAAATTATTGATCAATACAACCAGTTAAGCGGTTGCCATATATTTATGAATGATATAACCCAACCAGCCCGGCTCAACAAGTAAATCCGAACAGTTTATTTCAATAATATACTTCTTTAAGAAAAAGTCCCCGGGCTGGGGCAGTAGGACCGGCTACAGTGCGATCTTTACTGACCAGAACAGCCCGAAACTCTTCAACGCCCATCCGCCCCGAGCCGACCTCCAGAAGGGTGCCGACGATATTACGCACCATGTGCCGCAAAAAACCGTCCCCGGATATCTCAAAGCCGATCGGTAGCGGCAACCCCTCCCCCACAGTCAGCTCCGCCTTGGAGATGGTCCTGACCGCACCACGGCCACCTAAGTAATTTGGATCGCGGGAGCCGGTTGCTTCAAAACAGGCAAAATCATGCTTGCCAAGTAACGCGTCGAGACACTCGCGCATCGGTTCGATCCTGAGCTCATGTTTAAGATGATGATTATAGAGTCGTTGGGTCGGCAGACAGATACCACCAACCAGTAGTTGATAGATATAGACCTTACCGCGGGCATTGATGCGGGCATGAAAACCCAACTCCTTCTCCTCAACCGCCAAAATCCTGATGGCCTCGGGTAGCATACTGTTCAAACCGCGCAAGAATCCTGCACAGGGAATGTTTGCGCCAGTCTCAAAATTGGCCGTCATCCCCAGGGCATGAACCCCGGCATCGGTCCGACCGACACCGTGCAAAACCACCGGGCCATTGGTCATAATCACCAGTTTATCTTCAATCACGCCCTGAATGGTCGGCTGCTCTTTCTGCTTCTGCCAACCCGCGTAACCAGTGCCATCAAAGGCCAACCGCAACATAATATTGCGCATCATCGATTACGGAAAGAGCGGGACCACACCCAGCCCTAAGCCCTCTGGAAATCCACACATCAGGTTCATGTTCTGGACCGCCTGACCGGCGGCGCCTTTGACCAGGTTATCGATCACCGACACAATCACAATTCGCCCGGTACGGGAATCAACCTTAAAGCCGATATCACAAAAATTACTGCCCCGAACATACTGGGTGGCCGGATAAGTACCGGCGGGACAGAGACGCACAAAATATTCATCACGGTAGAAATCTTCATAAACAGCAGTCACCTGATCCGCATCAACCCCATCCTTCAACGAAGCATAAACCGTACTCAGGATTCCCCGGGAAATAGGCAAAAGATGCGGAGTAAAGGAGATGGTCAGCGGTTTATCGGCCAAGAGGCCAAGTTCCTGCTCGATCTCCGGCGTATGCCGATGCTCCCCGACCTTATAGGCCCGAAAGCCGTCATTTACTTCACAGAACAAACTGCCAACCAGAGCGGCCCGACCGGCTCCGGAAGTACCAGATTTGGAGTCGGCAATAATGGTAGTGGCATCAATCAGCCCCGCCTTGAGCAAAGGGGCAGTAGCCAGGATGATACTGGTCGGATAACAGCCTGGATTGGCAACCAATGAGGTTGCCTTGATCTTTTCACGATTAAGCTCCGGCAAACCGTAAACCGCCTGGGCAATATACTCCGGCGCCGAATGGGCCTGATACCATTCTTCGTAAACCTTGGCATCGCTGATCCGAAAATCGGCCGACAGATCGACAACCTTACAGCCGGCAGCCAACAACTTCGGCACTATATCCATTGCGGTCTGGTGGGGAACGGCGGTGAAAAACAAATCAGCCCGTTCGGCCAGCTCATCCAGAGCGACATTTTCTAAGGTTATCTCAACCATGCCCCGTAGATTCGGGAACACCTCGGAGATTTTCTTACCGGCAAACTGCCGGGAAGTGGCAACGGTTAACTCGGCCCCGGGGTGGCTACTGATAATCCGGGCCAGTTCTTCGCCGGTATAACCGGAAGCACCGACAATTCCTATTCTCAACATATCCAACCCTCGTTAGATGGCAAGCCTGGAATAAACTGACTATCCAGGCTATTAACCCTTAACTTAATAAAAACAAAAAAAAATGGGGAAGCACGATATAAGATCGCCTTCCCCATTTTGAATGGAACAATGATGATACGCAGCTTAACGCTTGGAGAACTGGAACCTCGCACGGGCACCCTTCTGACCGTACTTCTTCCTCTCCTTCATCCTGGGGTCACGAGTCAACATCCCAGCCTTCTTAAGATTCAGGCGATTCTCAGGATCGACTCCTAAAAGCGCCCGGGAAATACCGTGGCGCAGAGCCTCGGCCTGGGCATGTTTACCACCACCCTTAACAGTGGCCATAACATCGAATTTACCGGTCGTATCGGTGAGCACCAGAGGTTTCTCAATCAAATTGATAAAATCATCACCACCACCGAAGTATTCATCGATGGTAAATTCACGATTGAGCTCAATTTTACCTTCGCCTGGTTTCAACCAGACTCTGGCGATAGCTGTTTTTCTTTTTCCCGTAGCGTAGTAACTTTCAGACATCCTTCTCTCCAAACCGAAATGGTTTTAAATTATAATTCGAGCTTCTCGGGCTGCTGGGCCTCATGGGGATGCTCAGTACCTACATACACTTTAAGTTTCTTAAGTTGGGCCCTGCCCAAACTATTTTTGGGAAGCATGCCCTTAACCGCTTTAAAAATGATCTCGGTAGGTTTCTTCTCCAACATCTCCTTGGCCGTTGTCTCGGTAAGCCCACCCATGTAACCGGAATGACGATAATATTTTTTGTCGTCCCATTTCTTACCGGTAAAGGCAACTTTCTCGGCATTAACAACAACGATAAAATCGCCATTATCCATAAAAGTTGAATAAGTGGGTTTGTGCTTGCCGCGCAAACGACTGGCGATTTCGGTGGCCAGACGCCCTACAATTTTATCGCTGGCATCAACAATAAACCACTTCTTTTCGATCTCTTTAACCGGGGCCAGGTACGTTTTCATTATCTTTGAACCTCAAAACAGTTTTCTAACAAATGCCTTAAAACAAAGGCCTTTGAAAAATGAAAAAAGGTCCGAACCCTGTTCGAACCTTGAAAATTCAATGGAGCGGGAAACGAGATTTGAACTCGCGACTTCAACCTTGGCAAGGTTGCACTCTACCACTGAGTTACTCCCGCAATCAGCCTTGGTGGCTGTAAACAGGCTGCGAATATACTCGAATGACTTTGATTATGTCAACATAAAAAAACTAAATTTTCGAGCAATCTCCCAACAGTCAAAAGCTGACCTGTTTTATTTAAAACAAAGAGCTTAACCTGATAAATTATTTACGATAAAAACCTTAGATGTTATTACATTAATAGTACTTATAACTAACGGTAATCAACATTTTTTTTCAAGAAACATCACGTTTCCAGGCGCTGTCCGGATAATGACGACAAATCAAAACCTCATTTACAGGAGAGAAAAATGAGTTCAGGCGCTCCCAGAAAAAGCGAAATCAAGCGCTCTACCAGAGAAACTTCAATTAATATGACTCTAAAAGTCGATGGCCAGGGCAAAGCTGATATTGAGACCGGGGTCCCATTTATGGACCACATGCTCACGCTGTTCACGGTCCATGGTTTTTTTGATCTAACCATTGATGCTAAGGGCGATACTGAAGTTGACGACCACCATACCGTCGAAGATCTGGGTATCTGTCTCGGTCAGGCTTTCAAAGAGGCCCTTGGTGACTTCGGCTCAATCAAACGTTATGGTAATAGCGCCGTGCCCATGGATGAAACCCTGGTCCGGACCACTTGCGACTTCTCAAACCGCCCCTATCTGCACTATGGCGCCGACATCAAGGACCAAAAGGTCGGAAGATTCGATACCGCCCTGGTTCAGGAATTCCTGAGGGCCTTGAGTCTCCACGGCGGCCTGACCCTGCACGTGGAAGTGGTCCACGGTGAAAACACCCATCATATACTTGAGGCCATCTTCAAATCCCTGAGCCGCACCCTTGACATGGCCTCCTCGGTGGAAACCAGAGTTGATGGACCGCTATCGTCAAAAGGTTCTTTATAAAAGGTAACGATTTTCCCAAAGGAGTACCTATGCTAGCGAAAACAGCTCTGACCGCCCTGCTGATTGGCCTTAGCTTGATGACGACAACTATCGTCTCGGCTAGTGATTCAGGCAAAATCGTTGTCATGCCGGTAGAAGCCGCCGACACATCCCTGGCTGAGGGCGCTGCCATCTTTACAGGGATTGTCTCCGACCATTTTGAGGATAATCGGGCGGTAGTGGTAATCTCCAGTGAAGAGAAAGAGGCTTTGGCCGCAGAAGATACCGGCAGCCGCCTGCAGCTCATCAAAACCATCACCGCCAAGCTGGCAAGTGACCAGGCCCTGATTTTCTCGTTGAACCGCTACCGGGAACGGGTTGGCGACCAGTATTCCGCTGAGGATCCAGCTTCCCTGGCCTTCGAATTCAAACTGGTAAACGCCGAAGACGGAAGAGTCACCTGCAGCGGCCGCTTTGACGAAACCCAGAAAGCCCTCACTGAAAACATCCTTACCCTTCCCCTGGCCATCAAGCGGGGTTTCAAATGGATGACGGTAAAAGAGATGGCCACTGAAGCAGTTCGGGAAAGACTTAATACCTGCCCAGCCCTGGCTGACAACTCCGGCCAATAGACCAGCACCCTCCTCCCCAAGATGAAACTCAATAAGCAGACCAACAGGCTGATCGGCCGCGCCATGCACGACTACGCGATGCTGACCGACCATGATCGGGTAATGGTGGCAGTCTCAGGCGGCGTTGACAGTCTGGTTCTGCTCAACATTCTCAAACATTGGCAGCTCAAGGCCCCCATCAAATATGACCTCCTGGCCGTCCATCTCGACATGGGCTTCGGTGAGAATGAGCCGGCACTGATCAGCAAACAACTTGATCGCCTGGGCGTCGATTATCTCCTGGAGAAGACCGATATCGGCCCCAAAGCCCTTGCCATCGAAGATGGCCGCAGCGGCTGTTTTCACTGCGCCCGTCAGCGCCGCAACCGGCTTTTCGAACTGGCCAAGGAAAGAAACTGCACCAAAATTGCCATGGGTCACCACAAGGAAGACATCATCGAGACGTTTTTTCTTAATATGATGTACGCCGGCAACCTGAGCACCATGGTGCCGCGCCAGGATCTTTTTGGAGGCCGTCTGGGCCTAATCAGACCAATGGCCTATCTGGAGAAAAAAGCGATCAAAGAAGCTGGCCGGGCATGGGGGATCGAACCGGTGGCAAATCCCTGTCCGATGTCCACCAAATCAAAAAGACAGCAGGTCCGTGATCTGCTCGAATCTATCTACCGGGAAGATGCCACGATCAAATCAACAATCTTCTCTTCACTAGCCAATCTCAAGCCTGACTACCTGCTGAAGAATAAAATTTGATAACTATCGAACCCCGGATTTCTTCCGGCGAGGCGGACGACCCAGCCTGCGGACAAAGCGGCTGAGCACCTCATAATACATCCCACCAGTAATCTGGAGGATGTTATTATGATCAGCACCGGGGATCACCTGCAATTCTTTGCTGGCCGCCGCGCATTCCGCATGGAGATCAGCCGCTTCGGTCACTGGAATGATCTGATCATTCTGGGCATGAAGAATCATAATCGGCTTAGTAAAATCTTTAATCTTCCGGAGATTATTAAAACCGGTCTCCTCGGTTATCCCCAACGCAGCAACGTCAACCCCCAATGAGCTTAGCAGCGGGCAGGTATTGGCAAAGCCGCTCTCGATAACAACCCCGGCCAGATCCTTATGGCGGCAGGCGGCCAACTCCAGGGCAGAAACACAGCCCAGAGATCTACCCATCACCACCAGGTGGCCGGTCCTGCCCTCTGCGGCCAGATGTCCTCTGACGTAATCAAAGATCTTGTAACTGTCACTGATCATTGAGGTCACCGAAGGCTCGCCGCCACTCCAGCCATAACCCCGGTAATCGACGACGACAAAACCCACCCCCTGTTCAACGTATAAAGGGCCTGCATCATCGTAATCACTGACCAGTTCACCGTTGCCGTGGAAGAAAATTATATTGGCTCCATCCTTCTCCGCAGGCAGATGAAAGCGAGCCGCAACTGTCACCCCTTCCTCGACCGGGATGTCGTGATCAGTGCAACCGACAGGGGCTTGGTTGCGGGCCATCCGCTCAGGGTGAAAAAGCAGCTCGACAACTTCTGGTTTATCAAGAGCTGAATAGTCCTGTAATGCTATATCTTCCTTGGCATCCATTAATTTTCCTCGCCAAAAATTTTAATTAAAATTGAAGTCGGAGATGATAACCTGAAAAACGTGGCCAGGCAAATGATGCTTTTCTTAAAATATTGTAAAAATATCAGACGCCACTATTAACAATGATTACTATCTACACAAAGGATAGATAATATTTTAAGGGGTTAACCATGAGAAACCTAATACCATTTTTGCCGATGCTCCTCCTATCAAGCCTGATATTTTTCACCGCAACTTCGTTAATCGCCGGCGAAACAGCCAAGCCCGAATATCAAAAAGTCACTTTCGCCGGAGGCTGCTTCTGGTGCATGGAAAAGCCGTTTGAGAAACTTGATGGAGTCGAATCCGTAACCTCTGGCTACACCTACGGCACCAGTAAGAACCCCACCTATAAGAATTACGGTCAGGGCGGCCACATCGAGGCAGTTGAGATAATCTTTGACCCCAGGAAAGTTTCTTACCGGGAGTTACTCGAAGTTTTCTGGCAACAGATCGACCCGACCGATGCTGACGGCCAGTTTGCTGACCGGGGCCATTCTTATACGACTGGGATTTTTTACCATGACCAGGCCCAGCAACAAGCCGCGGAACAGTCTAAAGTATTATTAACCAACAGCGGTATTTTCAGTAAACCACTGGTCACGAAAATCCTGCCGGCCACGACCTTTTACAGCGCTGAGGATTACCATCAGGATTATTATCGTAAAAACCCGCTGCGCTACAAATACTACCGCCGAGGCTCCGGGCGAGACCGCTTTCTTGATAAAATCTGGCAAAACCACAAGTTCCCGAGCCAAGAGGGTAAAATTGATCTCCGCCGGAAGCTATCACCACTCCAATACAAAGTCACCCAGGAAGACGGCACTGAGCCCGCCTTTGCCAACGAGTACTGGGACAACAAAAAACCTGGTATTTATGTCGACATAGTATCCGGGGAGCCGCTGTTCAGCTCCCTCGACAAGTACGCCTCCGGCACTGGCTGGCCCAGCTTCAAGCGCCTTCTGATTCCTGCCAACATTGTCGAAAAAGAAGACCGCAAGTTTTTCTCGGTCAGAACCGAGGTTCGCAGCCGCCGAGGGAATTCCCATCTCGGTCACCTCTTTAATGATGGGCCAGAGCCAACCGGACTGCGCTACTGCATCAACTCAGCAGCCTTGCGTTTTATTCCAGCGGAAGATTTAGCAGCAGAAGGCTATGAGAAGTACATTGATAACTTCAAATAGAAAGCCTGGGAGGATGAGATGAAAAAATTTATCGGCGCGTTATTTTTCGGTTTGTTCTGGTTATTCGCCTCACCGGCCGTCTCTGCTGAGAATTGGCTGATCGACATTGATCACTCCGCCGCCCACTTCTCAATTAAACATATGACCATAGCCAAGGTTCGCGGAGATTTTGCCGACCTGACCGGCACCGCCACTATCGATGACAAGAACGGCAAGTTGCTTGGTTTACAGATTAAGGTCGGAGTAGCCAGTATCGATACTGGAGTCGTAAAACGGGACGATCACCTGCGGAGCGCCGATTTCTTCGATGTCGGCAACTACCCGACAATGACCTTCGTCTCCAAAGAAATCCATGAGGGCCAGAATGGCCCAACCAGGATAGTCGGTTCCTTAACCATAAAAGGCATAACCAGAGAGACAAGCCTGGATCTCCAAGGCCCCACTGGCTCCATCACTGACCCTTGGGGTAATTTACGTAAAGGTGCCACACTCACCACAACTATCAACCGCAATGATTTTGGCATCACTTATAACAAGGTCATTGAAAACGTTGGTCTGATCGGCAATACCGTCGAAATAGAAACCGACCTTGAGTTTCTTATCCTTAAACCGGCCAAGTAGTTATATTGTGGAGAGACCCTAATTATAATGTTGCAGCGAATGATCAGGATCACCGGCAGGAAATATGCGGGTTAAGCCGACCCCAGAAAAAATAATCAACGATCAACAAGAATTCCTGCTCTCGCCAATTTTTCCCAGAAACGGCTAATGATCTTCTCTTCAGCCGGCGGGATCAGAAATCCCGGCAGCAGTTGCGTCGGCAGCAAGCGAGCGGCCCGGCAACCACCATCCCGAACCGACCCGTCATCTTTCTGCACCAGATAGTCAAGGACATCAAGCATATTGCCCCAGCAACCGTCGCGATCAAGATGCTCTACAAGCTGGTTTACCACGGTATTCAAGGTAACAAACCACTCCGGCGCTTCCGCAATGCCATGCTCGGCACAACATTTGGTCGAGCCGAAACTCCTGCAGCCAAAAGGCCGCGCCGGGTAAATAGTGCAGCGATCATTTTGCAGAAAAACACATGGCTCATAAATCCAAGGCATCTCCGGCTCCGGAGGTAGCTCCCGCCCGGCCAGACAACAGGCGGCCAGATCGTTGGTCGTACAGACTGGCTGTGACCTCCCGGTGGTATCCGGCAATACCGGCAGGCTCCGGCCCTGTTCCGCCAGAAAAGCCGTTATCGTCGCCCCCTCAGCGGTGGTCATCGTCACACTCTGGGTACAACAGGCCGAACAACCCTCCCGGCAGACAAAAGGGATCTCCGCTATCTCTTTTTCGTATATCGCGTAAATTTCCTCAAACATCTGCCCAACACTCCGTTATAATTAACGAGATTAATCAACAAAAACCGCCATTGTCAGGTCATTCACGACATGGCAGCAGTTGAAATCTTTATTAGCCTTTTCCCGATTTGCGACTAAGATCAGGTTAAAGAGCACGGACAGCATAATTTTAAAGAGGCACGCATGAAACTTTTTTGGCCATCCAAACTCATTATTTGCTCATTATATATCGCAATGATCGCTCTGCCACCGGCATCTTTCGCCAAACCCGAAACCGATCGGTTCTTCACCGCCGAACTGGCAGCCCACAGCAACACCCTGACCGGTTTCACCCGGCCCAGGGCCTCAATAAAATTAACCAGTCAACTTACCGACCGTCTCACCGAAGTCAAGGCCGAGGTCGGTGACCGAATCGGCAAAGATGGAATTTTTGCCAGGCTTGATACAACTTATGCCAGAATTGATCTGGAGAAAATTAGAATTAACCAGACCAAACTGGTAAGTAAAATCAGTTATCTGGAAAAAGAAGTTCAACGTTTCCAGACCCTCTTCCAGAAACAATCGGCCGCCGAAGCCAAACTTGACTCTTTGCGTCAGGATCTTGCCCAGGCTAGACTGGCCCTGCGCTCAGTGGAAAATGAAGAGCGGGCACTTCAGGAACATCTCCAGCGTCACACCATTACAGCGCCGCCCGGCTGGCTGGTCATCAATCGTGACGCCGAGCCCGGCGAGTGGGTGATAGCCGGTAACCCACTGGCTGAAGTTGGCGACTTTCAAACCCTACTGGTTCCCTTCGCTGTTAGTCAGGATGAGTATCTCTGGATCAAACAGAGAGCAAAGGATCTTCGCCTCCGACTGCCTGAACGAAACCTTACCGTCAAGGCTCAACTTCATACTGTTTCTCCCGGCTTCGATCAGCAGAGCAGAAAACTCAATCTGGAAATAAAGATAACTTCCGACCTGCCGGAGAAACGCGGCGGCATCAGAGCGGAACTCACCACCGAACTGCCCGATCCAGCCGGTGCTTTACTGGTACCGGTCACCGCAGTCAGCAACCGCTACGATTCCCACTGGCTGACTAGAACAAACGGCCAAAAGGTCCCGGTCATTGTCCTTGGGCGTGGCCTGCCGCCGGACACCCTGCGGGTCTCGGCCGCAGCGATCAAAGCCGGCGACAAATTCCTGCGCTCAGCCGATAGTCAACCTCCGGTCCAGGAATAAATACCACCATGCAACGAATAATCTCTTTTACCCTCGCCCAAAGGGTCCTCTTCAACCTGCTCTTCGTCCTGATGATGGCGATTGGCGTCTTCGTTATGTTCAAGAGCCCGGTGGAACGCTACCCGAACATAGATTTCGGCAAGGCCTATATCAACACCTATTATCCTGGTGCTTCACCAAGAGACGTTGAGACCCTGATCACCAGGGAGATAGAAGATTCGATCGAGAACCTGGAAAACCTCGATTTTATCAAATCAACCTCCTACCGGGAACGCTCCAGCATCCTGGTCAAGTTCATCGACGACACCGATTACAAGCGCAGCTACGATGAGATGCGACTCAAGGTCCAGGCCGTGATCGACAAACTGCCACCCGAGGCAGACCCGCCCCGCTTCACCTATATCGACGTCAACTTCTGGCAGGCAACCATCAGCATCAGCCTCTACGGCGACCGGGACAATCGGGCCTTAAGCCTGATGGCCGATGAACTCAAGACCGCCCTGCGCCAACTTAAAGGCGTCAAAGAGGTGCGTCTGCAGGGAGAACACACCCGTGAATTCCACATCCAGCTCGATCAGCTGCTCATGAGCCGGTTCGGGGTGACCTTTGACCAGACCGCCACCGCCTTGGCGAATGCCAATATCTTGATCCCAGCGGGCGATTATACCACCGAAAGCGGTGAATTCATTATCAAAGTCGATGAACGTTTCCGCCACCGGCAAGAGGTGCTCGACACCATTGTCCGGCGTGATAGTGACAGCTCCTTTGTCCGGGTTGCTGATCTCATCGCAGCTGCCGGTCTGACCAACCGCGACCCATTCTCCCTGTCCTCGGTTAACGGCCAGGACTGTGTGACCCTGCAGGTCGTCAAAACTCCTGAGGCCAACGCCCTGACCATTGCCCGTGAGGCCAAGCAGGTCATCAACACCTACGAGAAAGCCTTCGCCCAGGAACAGGTCAAAATGATCCTGACCCAGGACTCGACGGTCAGGATCAAGGATTCCATGCGGGTTCTGGGCTCCAACCTGCTGCTCGGAACGTTTCTGGTCTCAATCCTGATCTGGTACTTTATGGGCTTTCGCAACGCCGCTCTGACCACGGTCGGGATCCCCTTCGCCTTTCTGGTCACCATGATTATTCTCTACCTGACCGGCAACTCAATAAATGAGATTTCCCTGTTCGCCTTCGTGCTGGTCAGCGGCATCATTGTCGATGATGCCATCGTGGTAGTGGAGAATATCTTCCGCCATTCCCAAATGGGCAAAGATATCAAAACCGCCATTGTCGACGGAACAGCTGAAGTTTTTCTGCCGGTGGTATCTGCAACCCTGACCACCTGCTCAGCCTTCCTGCCAATGCTGATCATGACCGGCTCAACCGGTGAATTCTTTGCCATTATCCCCAAAGCTGTGTCTTTTGCCCTGCTGGCCTCGGTATTTGAATGCCTGTTTATTCTGCCCATCCATTATCTTGATTACGGACCGAGAATAAAGCGTGATGGTGGTTCCACAGCTATCACTACCACCCATCTTGAAAAGGAAAATGCGGTAATGATCTTCTGCCGCCGAATATTTGATCGCTTACTGAAACTCGCCCTGTCATACCGCTTTACCACCATGCTGCTATTGCTGGCGACATTTGTGGCGGCCATGGTCATTGCCCTAGGCTCTTTGAGCGGCAAGCTAAACCTGATCAAAGTGGAATTTTTCCCGGACGACTACTCCCTCTACTACATCGAAATCGACGGACCGGTCGGCGCGCCTCTAGAGAAAACCTCGAAAGTACTGAAAAGAATTTCCGAAACCATCGCCGCGGACGGCAAGGGGATGGCCGGTTCAGCGGCAGCCTTTGCCGGCTTTTACGTCAATGATGACTACCAGCCGGTCTGGGGTAACCATCTGGGCCATGTGGCCGTTAATCTGCCCGCCCGCAAACTACGTGAGTTTGCCGATTACCCCACAAATGACGTGGTCCGCCATCTCGACTGGATTCGCCAACGACTTGCCACAGAAATGGCCGACAGCGGCTACAAATTGCGGATCCGCCCCGAAAAAGATGGCCCCCCGGAAGGCAAGGACGTCAATATCAGGATTTTGGGTGCTGAGCCAACCGAAGTAGAAAGATTGGCTGCCGATATTAAAAATTATCTGGCAACCGATCCGCTGATCAAGCCGCTACTTATTGATCTGGCAAGCAACCAAGGCCAGCCAAGCCGGGTCTTCCGCTACCGGATCAGGGCAGATCGGGCCGCCGAATACGGGCTGAACAAGGCCCAAGCTGCTTATCTGGCCGCCACGGTGGTAAATGGCCGCAACATCGGCAAATTCCGCTTAAGCGATGAAGATATCGATATCAAGCTCAAGGTTGCCCAGACCCACCTGCAGGGCCTGGAAGACTCCCTTTCAATGATTCTGCTGGAGCATCCCAGCGGGCCGGTGCGGCTCGGCGATATTTGTCAGATTGAGACCTACCTGGAGCCAGGTTACCTCAATCGATTCCAAGGCCAGCGCGCCATAACCCTGACCGCCAACCTGAAAACAGGCTCCCCCCTCTCTTCTGCGGCAATCGTTAATCTGGTCAGCAACTATTACGAGACCATCCGTGCCAGCTTCACAGGTGCAACCCTCAACTTCGCCGGCGAATTCGAGTCTACCCGCAACTCATTCATCTCGCTGACCTATGCCTTTTTGATCGCCATCATGCTGATCTACCTGATCCTGGCCACCCAGTTCCAGTCATACCTCCACCCCCTGGCAATCCTGCTGGCCGTGGTCTTCTCGTTAATAGGTATAACCTTCGGCACCATGCTGTCCCGAACCCTGTTTACGGTCAACAGCTTCATCGCCATCGTCGGGGTTACCGGGGTGGTGGTCAACGACTCTCTGGTGTTGATCGAATTCATCAACAAACGTTATCGAGCCGGCCTGCCCCGCCGCCAGGCAATCATGGAGGCAACCCACATCCGCCTCAGACCGATCCTGCTCACTACCCTGACCACCACCCTCGGCCTGCTGCCGATGGCCATCGGCTTTCCGGAATATTCAGTAGTTTGGGGAACCATGGCGATGACCTTTGTCACCGGTCTCTGTACCGCCACCTTCCTGACTATCTTCGTGGTACCGGTCCAGTGGGATCTGATCGAGGAAGCCAAAGAGCGCTGGCAGAAGCGCGGCAGGGAATTGCCACAGGAAATTACCAATGGAGCACAATAAAGAAAACCGAACAAACGCATATGACAACAAAATCAAGCAGTTATGACCGACAAGAAAAAAAGGTATGCATCACGTTTAAGCTAAGATGCACCAGGCCGCAGGTTTGAGCGTTAACTCGATCCGGTTAATTCTGGCTTATTAGAACCACTGCCCCAACAACACCCAATATACCTGAAAAAGCAATACTTCCAATATCATCATATTCAGCGTTATCTTCGATTTCACGAGCTAACAAGTGATTCAAGACCAATTACATCCGCTGGTTATGAACAGCTACACTATGGTTTATAAAGGAAAGGGATGATAAATTCCTACCACAGACCGTCTTTGCTCCCCGTGCCGAGCAATTTCCCTTGAGTTTTCCAGGCGATTCGTCGAACGATTCCTATTGAACGGTTCGGCGATAAATTGCCTCTAAGAGATTCTACATCATCTAATGACCGGTAT
>DAOVJK010000170.1 GCA_030673265.1 Pseudomonadota bacterium
CCTTCATCATAGCGGGAGGCCCGGTAGACTATATCCATGTCAAGTGAATCGGCGTTAACAATCGGAGCAATGGCATCATAAAAGGCCAGGTGTTCATGACCTGTAAGTTCGGCCAGGGATGCGGCCATAGAGCTGGAAGTCAGCGGGCCGGTGGCCAGAATAATCGGAGCGTCTCCGGCCGGCGGCAGGACCGCCACTTCTTCCCGGCAGATGGTGATGTTTGGGGTGGCTTTCAGTTTGGCGGTGATATACTCGGCAAATTTATCCCGGTCGACGGCCAGGGCCTTGCCGGCCGGGACTTTGGTCTCGTGGGCCGCCGCAATGATCAGCGAGTTTAACCGGCGCATTTCTTCTTTTAAGAGGCCAACTGCCGAGTTGGTGTCGTCGGAACGCAGGGAATTACTGCAGACTAGCTCAGCCAAGTCCGGAGAGCTATGGGCAGGGCTGTACTGGTGGGGCTTCATCTCATGGAGGTTAACCTTGCAGCCATGTGCGGCAGCCTGCCAAGCCGCTTCGCAGCCGGCCAGTCCGCCGCCGATTATGGTGATTTCATTTTTTATGGTTGTCAATTTTGGTCAACTCTTTGGGGGTTCAATTTTGGGTTGTCGGTGGATCTAATGCGCAAGAAGATAAAATAGAAGGTTATTCTACTATAAACATTAGCGGAGTATAACAACAAAAAAACCGGTCTTACCATTTATAATGATAAGGCCGGTTTTTTTAATGCTACCATTTACAGGTTGGACAAAAAATGTGGTGAGGACAGGACTATCACCGCAACCTGTTAGATGTTCAGTTCAGCTTTGATGGCGGAAACTACTGCATCGCTTGAGGTGCCGGTGACGGGCTTCAGCAGCCCTGATTTTTCGTAGAAGCCGGCCAGCGGCGCGGTTTTGTCGTTGTAGGTGTCAAGGCGATGGCCAATTGCCTCTTCGGTCTCGTCGGCCCTTTGGACGATGGCGCTACCGCATTTGTCACAGATACCTTCAACCTTGGAGGGCATGCTCTTGATATTGTAAATTTCCTGACAGTCGGAATTCTCACAGGTCCGTCTGGTGCAGAGCCGGTCGAAGATCACGTCGCGGGGCACTTCAATGCTAACAACCATGTCGAGTTTGATATCCAGCTTGGTCAGTAGTTCGGTAAGGGCTTCGGCCTGGGGAATGGTCCGGGGGAAGCCATCCAGCAGAAAGCCGCCGGCACAGTCAGGTTCCTGGAGTCTGTCCCCCATGATACCCATGATCAGAGAGTCGGGAACCAGATCGCCGCGATCCATGTAGCCTTGGGCCTCTTTGCCCAGATCGGAGCCGGCCTTGACCGCCCCGCGCAGGATGTCGCCGGTGGAGATCTGAACGGAACCGTCAATAGCGGTCAATAATTTAGCTACGGTACCTTTGCCGGCGCCCGGTGCGCCAAGTAGTATAAGTTTCATCAATAAATCCTCCTGGAATATTTTTTAAGATCAGTATTAGTTAAGGTCGAAGGGTCGGCAATATACCCGATTTTAATAGCACTGCACAGATAAAAAAAAGGAGAATTTTATTGGCAAAGGAAAAATTATCAAAAGAGCTGAATAATCCGGTCATTCAGGGAGTTGTAAGCCTATTTTAAGCAATCTACTTAGCTGAAGGTCAAGATTTCAGAAGTTCTAGTCGAGCTTTTAGATAGCCTGATTAAACTTGAGCTGGAGTAAAGAATCGTTGACTCATCTCTTCAATTCCCAACTTTTGCAATATTGCCATCAAACGCTCGCCTGGACGTCGACGCGGCAGGTCTTTATATGTGGCAATGATGAGCTCATTTTTCATGGAATGCTCCCAGCCGACAAGCTCGGTAACCCTGACCTGATAACCATGGGCCTCCAACTGGAGACAGCGCAGAACATTCGTTATATGACTACCGAATTCCCTGGTATGGAGCGGATGCCGCCAGATTTCGACCATTGGATCTTTGGCCAGAGCCTGGCCCTTGTGTTTGGTTAGTACCGAGGCCACTTCGGCCTGACAACAAGGCACCAAGACCATGTGTTTGGCTTTTCTCGTCAGGGCAAAATTAATGGCATCATCGGTGGCGGTGTCGCAGGCATGGAGGGCGGTAACCATATCGATTTCAGCAGGTAAGGCCTCGGACTTAATTGACTCCGTCACCGACATACTCAGGAAAGACATGCCCGGGAAATTGAGTTTTTGGGCGAGTTCCTGCGATTTATTGACCAGCTCATCACGGGTCTCAATGCCATAGATATGGGATGAGTTAGCCAGTTCCTTGAAAAAAAGGTCGTACAGGATGAAGCCCAGATACGATTTTCCTGCCCCGTGATCAACCAACTGGATGGCACCATGATCTTTGTGGATTTTTTTCAGCAGCGGTTCGATAAATTGATAGAGATGATAAACCTGTTTTAGCTTGCGTCTGCTATCCTGATTGAGTTTGCCGTCCCTGGTTAGAATGTGCAGCTCTTTTAGGAGCTCAATAGATTGGCCTGGTTTTAAGTCCAGCATGTTATGCATCGTTATATTCCCTTTATTCGGCAATCGACCAGCCAGATAGGAAACAGCGGCTCAGCTATTTCGGGCAGGTAAGTCCGTATGAGTTTGAAAAAAATCGCAATCGCAATCCGATAAGTGTCTACGAAATTGAGGGGAGTCCAGTCTTTAAGTAATTACATTGCCCCAGTGGCACTACTGGCAAGATCAAACTCATAACCCTCACCCTCTAACCACTGAGAAATCTTTTGCAGATAAGTATTTCGTCATCAACCACAAGAATTCTTGTTTTCACCGAGAGTTACCCTGATCTTCATTCCCACAAAAACTGCAAACCAGGCCCCCTTTCATAATTGATATTTAATCAATCCAGGATTCCACGAATCGCTTTAGCCAGTTCTTCTTTACCAACTGGTTTAGTCAATAATTTCCTGATTCCTGATTGCATAGTCTCCTCTTGATCCACAAGCTCACTAAATCCAGTGCAAAGGATTATGGGGATGTCGGGACGAATTTTGCAGATTTCTTCACTGAGTTCTAAACCATTCATCCCCGGCATGGTCATGTCGGTAATTATTAAATCAAAATCAGCCGGCATTTTCTTAAATGCTTGTAATGCTTCGTTGCTGTCAAAAAATGCCTCTGCGCCATACCCTTGGGCCTCTAGAATCATTTTTACAAGAGTTGCCAACCTGTTTTCGTCATCAACCACCATAATTCTTTCGCTTCCTTTCAGGGGCACCACAGCTGCTTCCTCGATATTCTCTTTTGCCTTTAACAGTGCTTTTTCTGTCATCTGCGGCAAATAGACCTGAAATTTCGTTCCTACACCTGGTTCGCTGGTGACGCTGATATGGCCATCATGCCCCTTGACAATACCGTGGACGACGGAAAGGCCCAGGCCAGTTCCTTCCCCTTTTCCTTTTGTTGAAAAATAGGGATCAAAGATTCTTTCAAGATTTGCCTTCTCGATTCCAGGGCCATTATCTATTACCGTTAACTCAACGTAGGCTCCTGGTATAAAATCGAAAAGTTCTCTCTGGATTTCATCATCATAATTAACCTGAATGGGCTGCAGGCTTACAGTCAAGATCCCACCTGATTTCTGCATGGCATGGTAGGCATTTGTACAAAGATTCATAACTATCTGATTGATTTTTCCTGCATCAGATTCAATAAAACCAGATTCAGAATCAATCTCCTGTTTAACTTCAATGGTACTAGGCAGTGAGGAACACAGGAGCTTTAAGGTCTCTTTGACTACATGATCAATTTGTACTGGTCCTATCTTATGCTCTGTCTGGCGGCTGAAGGTCAGGATCTGCTCAACCATTTCCACTGCGCGACTCCCAGCCTCAATAACAGCATCGACGGAAGAGGATGTAGGGCTATCCGGGCCAACATCGTCCTTGATCAAGTTAGTATAGCCCATAATAATCGTCAGGAGATTATTGAAGTCATGGGCAATACCGCCAGCCAAAGTTCCAATGGCCTCCATTTTTTGAGAATGCTTCAATTGTTTTTCTAGAAGCTTTCTTGGGGTAATATCTCGAACTGTTTCAACGGCACCAATGATGTTCCCTTTTGAATCTTTTACAGGGCTGGCCGAGACTTCCATAAAGATATCCTTCCCATCAGTGCTAACCGAAGAAGTTTCTCTTTTATGAAGCTGCCCGTCAGCAAAACATTGAGCCACAGAGCATCCGTCACAGATGGTATCTCTGCCCTGATAAGCTTTATAGCAATACTCACCTTCGTGTTCACCTTGCCGCTCTTTCTGAATTTCATTCTGGTAAATAATTCTAAAACTTCTATCTTGGACGGTAAGGCCATCGCCCAAAGATGAAATAACCGCCTCCAGCTTATTCTTCTCCGCAATTAAGGCTTCCTCTATTATTTTGCGGTCGGTTATATCATTCATTGAAATGACAGACATCTCTTCAAGGGGCATAAGATTAAACTCTACTGTGCGCCTGAGGCCATTTTTACAGGTCAGATCCCCAACCTGTGTTTCAATTTCATCTCCGGAAGCTTCTGCCTTTGCTATAGCTTCTTTCCAGCCTGCTTTCACTTTTGCTCTGTATGATGGATCTGGGTATGCATTATTCCACCATTTTTCTGATGTGGAAATATCCTCAAGAGTATATCCGAACATCTGGGTGAATTTTTTATTATGCGAGACTATGTCATTTTGTTTATCAACAATAACCATCGGCACCGGTGAATTGCCGAAAATCGACTGAAAGTCCAAGGCCTTTTTTCGTAACGTCTCTTCAACCAGGTGATGGTCAAGTATCTTCCTCCTTCCCCAGAAAGTTATGATTAGCAGGGCCAAGGAGCCAACCAACCAAAAAGCCAGGTGAGTGGCCATATCCCTCCGAATTGATTGTTTTTCGGACAGCAAATATGGTCTTAATGGCAGGGATATCGACATGGCCCCTCTGATGTCGCCAACTTTATAGCCTTGCGCAGCATGACATGCCAAGCACTCCTTCTTGGTGAGCAAAGGTCGAAGAAGGCGGAGGAAAGGTTCTTCCTCAATATTGACTAAATCAAAAACTTCACTTCGCCCGTCCTCAATTTTTTTTAACGAATCACGTTCCCATACATCAGGATCATTAACAGGATTAAGGGTCTTTAGACTGGTTAAATGTGCTTTTGTCTGATACTGGATGGCATAGTCCTCCATCACTTGTCGGAAAACATAAGCTGGATTCATTAAGGTTAATTGTTTGCCGGTTGAGGTGGCTATATCCCGATCAGGAATATGCTCCAGATATGGGCTCGGCTGAATATGTTCTGAAATTTGCGCATATATACCCCCTTGCTTAGCGGTCCAGTGGCGAAGGGCCATGGCCACGGCGGAAGTTGTCTGGGATTCCTTCTTGGCTATCGCAATGGTTTTCTTTTTCTCTGCAGCAATATCATAATAGCTTAAAATGCAGATCAGGAGAGTCCAGAGCATAAAGAATGTTATGCTTACGACATATAAAGATGATGTTTTTCTTAAACCAAGCATTATTCCAAAGCCCCCCTTCCAGACTCTTGAAACCACGTTAAAATTTAGGATAAATACAAAGATACTGGCGAACAGCAAGGCGTGTTGCCAAGATACTGAATATGGTATCCCTGTCAATATTCAGTATGATACTTGGCTCAATTAACCTGACATTTGACTGGCTTAATCAGAATCTGATTTTTATCAAGTTTGAACCAGTGTTCTATAGCGGTGGTGTAGCCATCAAGACCGGTCACTCCTAATAGTCAATCGCACTGAATACAGAATAGTAAAAGATGAATTTAAGATGGCAGCCATCCATCTTAAACTAAGCAATATTTATGGTGTTTACTGGCGTTCTTAAAGGCCAGGCGTTGGATATGATCCAGATCTTTATTTCAGAAGCTGGCAAGTCAGATGGGAGCTTTTACAAATATTTTTACTATCGGGATCGGCTTTTTTGTTAAAGATTGTTTCATGAACTCTATATGCGCATAGTGGTGACGGTGGGCATTGATTTACCGCATCTCTAAGCTGTTGAGAAAAAATGATTAGAGGCTAAGCAAAAAGAACAGATTAAAGAGACCGATGATGAAGCCAAGCAGGCCGCCGAACAGGTTGATGTATTTGAACTGTTCCTGCATGATGCTCAATAGTAGCTCTTCCAGTTTTAAAAGGTCGAGGGAGTCGACTTTGCGGGTGACGATCTCTTTGATGTTCAGCGAGTCGATCAGGTCAGGGACCTCTTTAATCAGAATACTACTGGTCTGTTCAAGGAGAAAGTCGTTGATTCCTTCCTTGACCTTTCTTGGTAGAAAAGATTCCAGGCGACCAATGGGGCTGGTCAGTAATTTCCTTTCGACCAGGTCGGTAAGCAGCCGGTCCAGCAGGCGTTTGAAATTACGGGAACGGATCATGTTGATTATCTCAACGGTGGCCCAGTTCTTGGCTTCTTTGGGGCCGTTGGTCCCGAACAGAATTGTTAATAATTCGTTAAGGTCACGATCTTGTTGGTCCTTGAAGGTGTTTTGCAACAGGTTACTGATTGCCTTGGTGGTGGCGGGATCTCGCAGGAAGGACATGATCTGGCCGGCTACTGCGCCTCTACCAGTGGCAATCTTGTCCTGATCTACATCCTTGAGTAATTCGGCCAACGGGGTGTGGAGCAGGAGGTCGACCTTTTCCCGGAGCACTGCCGCGACCCTTACCTGAACTTTTGCATCCAA
>DAOVJK010000120.1 GCA_030673265.1 Pseudomonadota bacterium
AAAGGTCTGAAGGGTACTCGGCTGGTGCGTTTACAGCAGCGTGCCGATGAACGGATCACCAAACTGCAAGTCCAGCGCGGACAGGTAAAGATCAAAATCGAGGTATCACCGGTAACTCGCGGTTGTGTTCGCGAGGCCTCAATACGCCAGGTGGTCCCGGTGGTTGAAGAGCGATTTGGCTTTGCCGAGTGCAGGGTTGCCCATGTGGACGATCTCTATGCAGGCAAGATTTGCGCGGCCCTGGATCGCCAGCATCCAAGGGATTTTTTCGATGTAAAGTGCCTGATGGAGGCTGAAGGCATATCCGATGAATTGCTGGAAGTTTTTATCGTTTACCTGATAAGTAGTAATCAACCAATCGTAAAACTGCTGGCCCCAAACCTGATTGACCTTGGGAAAGTCTATCAACACCAATTTGTCGGTATGACGTTTAAGTCTGTTCCTTTACAGGCTATAGAAGATACACGCCTGGCCCTGATCTCGGAAATCAACCGGCGCTTAACCTACGCCCAGCGCCGATTTTTGATTGGGCTCAAGGAAGGAGTGCCGGACTGGGGTTTATTGAACCTGGACCATGTGGAAGAGTTGCCTTCCGTGCGCTGGAAGATGCTCAATTTAGAGCAAATGGATGGAGCTGATCGCCGCGCCGCAGTGGCCAAATTACATCAGGTACTGTTTAATTGAGGTGCAGGAGAATTTGTGATGCTTAATGAAGCTGAAACCCGTACAGAATTAAGCGAGCCGGAACATCCTCGTGCGGGGTATGTGTCCCGATCTGGGCATGAAATTTCTTGATCTGGTTTTGATTGCCGAGGCCATTCGCGAACACGACATGGTTTGAAAATGTGTAATTTCAACTGGTTAGTCGTTTTGTAACGGAATAATATTTCTTGATCGGGTTTTGATTGAGTCAAGGAAACGACGTTTAATAGATTATTCAGGAACACCCCATGAATGAAGCCGAAACACGCGCGGAACTGATCGACCCGGCTCTGAAAGCTGCTGGCTGGGGTGTTGTTGAGGGCAGCCGTGTCCGCCGGGAAGTGATCACTCTGGGGCGGTTGCAGGGCGCGGGTAAACGCTCCAAGCAAGACATTGCCGATTATGTCCTGATCTATCGTGGCCAGAAGCTGGCGGTGATCGAAGCCAAGCGTCGTGATCTGCCGGATACTGAAGGGGTGGGGCAGGCCAAGAAATACGCCAAGAAGCTGCAGACCCGTTTCACCTATTCTACCAACGGTGACGGCATCTACCAGATCGATATGCAGAGTGGTGAAGAAGGGTATGTCACTCAATACCCCAGTCCTGATGAACTCTGGGCCATGACCTTTGCCGAAGAAAACCAATGGCGCAACAGTTTTGCCGATGTTCCCTTTGAAGATAAGGGTGGCACCTGGGAGGCCCGTTACTACCAGCACAACGCCATCAATAAAGCCTTGGAGGCTATTGCCGCCGGAGATGATCGTATCCTGCTGACCCTCGCGACTGGCACGGGCAAGACCTTTATTGCCTTTCAGCTGGCCTGGAAGCTGTTTCACAGCCGCTGGAACCTGTCCAGAGATGGTAAGCGGCGTCCGCGCATTCTCTTTCTTGCCGATCGCAACATCCTGGCTGATCAGGCATTTAACTTATTCTCTGCGTTCTCTGATGATGCCTTGGTGCGTATTGATCCGGAAACCATCCGCAAGAAAGGGATGGTGCCAAAAAATGGCAGTGTGTTCTTCACCATCTTCCAGACCTTCATGTCCGGCCGTAATGCGGAAGGTAATTCCGCTCCCAGCTTTGGTGATTACCCGCCGGACTTCTTCGATTTCATCATCATTGACGAGTGTCACCGGGGCGGGGCGAATGATGAGAGTAACTGGCGGGGCATTCTGGAGTATTTCTCGCCTGCTGTCCAACTGGGCTTGACCGCCACCCCAAAACGCAAAGGGAACACCGATACCTACCTGTACTTTGGTGAACCGGTCTATATTTATTCGCTCAAGGAAGGAATCAACGATGGTTATCTGACGCCTTTTAAGGTCAAGCAGATTGCCACGACCCTCGATGATTACATTTACACCTCTGACGATCAGATCATCGAAGGGGAGATTGAAGAGGGCAAACGGTACGAGGAAGACGATTTTAATAAAGTTATCGAGATCCGCGAGCGTGAAGCGTATCGGGTCAAGATATTCATGGAGTTGATTGACCAGAAGCAAAAGACCCTTGTCTTCTGTGCAACCCAGGTACATGCTCTGGCGGTGCGTGATCTCATCAACCAGATCAAGGGTACCACGGAGCCGAATTATTGCGTGCGGGTGACGGCCAATGATGGTGCTTTGGGTGAGCAGCACCTGCGTACTTTTCAAGACAACGAGAAGACGATCCCCACCATCCTTACCACTTCCCAGAAACTTTCGACCGGGGTGGATGCGCGAAATATCCGTAATATTGTGTTGATGCGGCCGATCAATTCGATGATCGAGTTCAAGCAGATCATCGGGCGCGGAACGCGGCTGTTTGACGGCAAGGATTATTTTACGATTTACGACTTCGTAAAGGCTTACGAGCATTTTAACGATGATGAGTGGGATGGCCCGCCCGAACCAGATCCTTGCGAAACATGCGGTAATTATCCCTGTACCTGCCCAAAGACGCCTTGCGAGAAATGTGGCAGTCTCCCGTGTATCTGTGCAAAGGAGCCTTGCCCAAAGTGCGATTGTCGGCCCTGTATCTGCGAGAAGGAGCCTTGCCATAAATGCGGGGAAAGACCATGTGTGTGCAAGAAGAAGGTTAAGATCAAACTGGCAGATGGCAAAGAACGCTCTATTCAGCACATGATGGCGACGACCTTCTGGAGTCCGGACGGCAAGCCCATGTCGGCGACACAATTCATTGAGCGGCTGTTTGGTGAATTGCCGGAGCTGTTCAAGGATGAGGATGAGTTGCGTGCCCTGTGGGGACGGCCTGACACTCGTAAGGCATTGCTGGAAGGCCTTGCCGAAAAAGGGTTTGGCGAAGAGCAGCTAGCAGAAGCCAAAATCATGATCGACGCTGAAAACAGCGATGTTTTTGATGTGCTGGCCTATATCGCCTTTACCCTGGCTCCGATCAGCCGAGAAGAGCGGGTTGCGCTGAACAAGGAACGTATCTATACAAAATACAACTACAAGCAACAGGAATTTCTTGGTTTCGTCCTGAACCAGTATGTGAAGGAAGGGGTTGGAGAATTAGCGCAGGAGAAGCTGCCGACCCTGCTTGAGGTGAAATACAACGTCCTCAGTGACGCTGCCGCCAGCCTGGGAAGCATCCCGGAAATTCGGGACGTGTTTGTGGGTTTCCAGCAATATCTCTATCAAAGAAGCGCATGATAAGTTCGGCCCTTGAGACCTCTTCGTGATTGACAGCGGGCTCTTCCCGCGATTACAACGGTCTCAGACGAGTATTTTCTCTGGCACGCTCATCAACAGCAAAGTCTCTATATATTACTGAAATTCCATTGTCTGGTTCAATTACAGCAAAGGCTTCTTTGTGTTTTGGAACCGGTGATTTGATACTAGAAAATGCAAAGAAAATCTAGCAGAACCAGCGGTTTAATTTGACCGCGTTAACGGTGGCGGCGCTGGTGCAGTCAATTCATTGGTGCGCACAAGTTAACCGAAACGTTATGCCTCAAAGGAACCAGCGTGAAATCAACCGAAAATATCTGGCATGAATACCACCTGAAGTTAACCACCTTCATAAGAAGCAAAGTTGCTGAAGATGTGGTGGATGATCTTCTCCAGGATGTGTTCTTAAAAATACATACTCGGATTGATTCTCTGAAGGAAAATACAAAGCTTGAGAGTTGGTTGTATCAAATAACTCGAATAATAAGCCTCAATTATTGGTTGCAGATTGAGTTGAGAGACAATCTCCGAAACAAAACGAGCAAGATGGTTTTCTGGCAACCAATCCTGGATTGATGGTGGAAAAAGATATTGCGTGTGCCTGTCGGCAGTAATGAAATTAGACATATTGGCTTTTGTGTGGTTTTGGTTTAAAGTTACTCTGAACCATACAACGTTTACTAATATTATTAAACAGTTACAATGATGTTGTGGCTTAATAAGCTTAAGTCCGACAGGCTCCTAGGGGGTCATTATTGCACGCTGATCAACAAATTAGAATTAGACAATGAAATCAAGATAATAATTAATGACCCCCCCGTTGGCGCTGAAAAGAAAGGAGACCTGAAGGGTGTTTTTGTTCATAAATTCAAAATAGCAAAAACATTATTTCTCTTGTCGTATCGAGTTGCCGGAGATGACATCCAGTTAATCACGATTGGGCCACACGAAAACTATTACCGAGACTTGAAGTCGTACCTAAAAAATAGGTGATGAGTAAGTGAGTAAGTCAATGAAGAAAAAGAAATAAAGAAAGGATCGGGGTTGGGCCGCGACAACCATCAGAAATCATTACGAATGATTGTCTAAAACATGCCTTTTGGGGGCCTATAATGACGTTTTTGAGGCCAAAAATGCAAATATAGAGTTATGTAACTCATGTCTAGAGCAAAACGGCGCTATGGACTGACCATTTTCAATTATACTGCGACATCAAATTATAGTCTTTTATTTGTCATGGATGAAAAAGGAAGGGATGTAATCCCCAAATCAATCAAGTCTCCGTTTGACCTTTGATTTGTCTTTTTTGTTTGGTTGTTTGCTGGTCATAACTAATCATGTGAATTTTGTGAACGAAAAGGCTATCATCTTGTGATGGGATGATGGTGCGGGGTGTACGTTTAACTATGGTGGCAGTTAAGGCCAACGGCAGCCTTGCCCCCCCCTTGTTTTTTATTAACAATTTGCTCAAGCACGATGCGCAAACTTGCGCTTTGCTGAAACGGCTTCGACCAACTTAATTTCATCTCGAAGTTAATGGGCCTTAGCCGAGCGCACGTCTTGGTTTTGGGTTAGGCGGCAGAATACCCTACTGCCTTGAAACTAACTATTATAGGGGTAATAGAAAAGGAGATAACATGAATTGGTATCTAGAGGTATTGAAGAAATATGCAGTGTTTGCCGGACGAGCAAGAAGAACAGAATATTGGATGTTTTGTCTGTTCAACCTAATCATCGCCGTTGTGCTTGGGGTTGTGGAGGGACTTTTTGGTGGTCCCGGTGTGATCGGAGTGCTCTACAGCTTGGCTGTACTCATTCCTGGCATTGCTGTATCAGTGCGGCGGCTTCATGACACTGATCGTAGCGGCTGGTGGCTGCTTATTGCTCTTGTGCCACTTATTGGTGCGATCGTGCTGTTTATCTTTATGGTTCTGGATAGCAAGCCTGAGCAGAACCAATATGGTGTGAATCCCAAGGCCGTAACCGCCTAATAAGATTCTTCAGCGGCCGGGCTACCGCCCGCCGCTGAGCTTTATCCTTTTAGATTGTAGGTTTCCTGCTGACATCATAAGAAATCAACCTCCTCCAAAACTGCAGATGTCTACCGCTTTTCACAAGAGAGTTTAGGCATACGATTTCTTGCTCCAGTATTCTCACGGTCATAATAAGTGTGGGTCAATAAAAATGGTAGGTTAGCTCGACTCCAGCAAATCCAAAGCATTAATCCGAAAAATTCTTTCCTCCAGCTCCTTCCCCAGTTCCAGCGCCTGAAACTGCCTTATCACCTCATCCTGGCAGATCCACGGCGAATCTGTCCCGAACAGGATCCGCTCGACCGGGTGGGCCAGGATCATCTGCCGCGCCTTTTCTTTGGGCAGAAACTGCAGCGAAAAAGAAATGTCCAGATAAAGGGGCCTACCGATCAGCAGGTCCTGCACTTCATCCCACATATCCCAGGCCCCCATATGGGTGGCGACCAGCTTCAATTCCGGAAATTTTTCAATAACCCGAACGATACGGGGAGGATCGCAAATCCGCTCCCGGGGGAAACCGATATCAAAACCGGTATGCATCACCAGAATTAGCCCGGCTTCGCTGATTCGCTCGTAGAGGGGAAACATTCGCTCATCGTCCAGAATAAAATTCTGGTAATAGGGATGCATCTTGATGCCCTTAAAACCATGCTCTTTAATGATCCTGATGTTTTCCAGGGCCTTGGGGTTTTCGGGATGAAAGGAGGGGAAGGGAATGATGCGTTCGGAGCGAATTGCCTGCGACCAGGCCAGGATTGCCTCAAACTGGCCCGGCTTGGTGGCAATCGAGCAGAGGACTGATTTTTCGATGCCAACCCGGTCCATATCAGCCAGTAAAGAATCAATTCGCCCGTCCAGGCATGGCGTGACGTTGCCCGCTTCGGCCAGAGCCGGCACTGCCCCTGCCGCGACCTTGTCTGGAAAAGCATGGGCATGAAAATCTATAATGCCGACCATAAGTTATTAAACTCCTTTGCTAGCCCGAATATTTCACAAAAATTTTTAAGAAACTTAGTATAAGCGGCCGTTTTCATATTGTGAAAAATCCGGGCGAGTTATTATGAGATACCCCAATCTAACAATTTCACCGGCCAATGCAAGTAAGTCCCTGGTCTGCTTTATTGCTCAAAAAGGATTATCGCTTGACATCGATCAACCATCCTTATTAGAAAATAAAATTGCAATTTAATCGGGGACGGAGTGCCGTTTCTTCTGTTGGTAGAATTTAACGTGAACTTTTAGCGAGGTTAGCATGAGCAAACAGATCTTACTGCCCTACGAGGATAGAGTGACCCAGTGGTATAATGTCATGCCGGACATCCCAAACGGTCTTATGCCCCCTCTGGATCCGGAGAACAACCAGCCGGTCGCCCCGGAAAAACTGGGAGCCATCTTCCCTGGTGCGCTGCTTGAGCAGGAGATGAGCGGTGACAGCTGGATCGATATCCCCGAGGAGGTTCAGGATATTCTCGCGATCTGGCGCCCGGCGCCACTGGTCCGGGCCACCTTTCTCGAAAAAGCCCTGGGCACCAAGGCCAAGATCTACTTCAAGAATGAGAGCGTCTCCCCATCCGGCAGTCACAAGACTAACAGTAGTGTCCCCCAGGCTTTCTACAATAAGCAGGCTGGTATTAAAAACCTTGCCACCGAGACCGGCGCCGGGCAATGGGGCAGCGCCCTGTCCTTTGCCACTCAGAAATTCGGCCTGAACTGCATGGTTTATATGGTACGGGTTTCCTTTGATCAGAAGCCGTACCGCAAAGCAATGATGCACACCTACGGCGCCGAGGTCGTGGCCAGTCCCAGCAACCTCACTCCGACCGGCCAGGCGATTCTCGCCCAGGACCCTGATTCCCCGGGCTCCCTGGGGATCGCCATCAGCGAGGCGCTGGAACACGCGGTTTCCCACGACAGCACCAACTACGCCCTTGGCTCCGTCCTGAACCACGTCTGTCTGCACCAGACCATCATCGGTCTGGAGGCCAAGAAACAGATGGCCATGGTTGGCGATTATCCGGATGTGGTTATCGGCTGTTGCGGTGGCGGTTCAAACTTCGCCGGTATTGCCAACCCCTTTCTGCCCGATAAGCTGAACGGCAAAAATGTTCGGCTGCTGGGGGTCGAACCGGCTTCCTGTCCGTCCCTGACCAAGGGGGTTTATGCCTATGACTTCGGAGACCTGTCCAAGCGGACGCCGATGATGCAGATGTACACCCTGGGCCATGATTTTATCCCACCCGGCATCCATGCCGGCGGTCTGCGTTATCATGGCATGTCGCCGATCATCAGTGCCTTGCATCGGGAGAAATTGATCGAGGTTCAGGCTCTGCATCAGATGGAATGTTTCGAGGCCGGCCTCCTCTTTGCCAAGACCGAAGGCATTATCCCGGCACCCGAGTCCTGCCATGCGGTTCGGGCGGCGATCATCGAGGCCACCCAGGACCTGAATGAACCTAAGACCATCCTCTTCAATCTTTCCGGCCACGGTCTGCTCGATCTGGCCAGTTATGAGCAGTATCATGCCGGCGAATTGAGTAACTACGAATATCCGGCTGAGGCAATTGCGGAAGCGACCAAGCACCTGCCGCAGATCTGATTGGGTAGTAAATAGCAGTAAAGACAAGGGATGGCGGATCACTCTGCCATCCCTTTTTTTGTCTGTAGAATAAAGAGCAAGGAGTGAGAGCAAAGATGTGGCGGTATGGCCAAGTTTCAAATAGCCTGTAGGCTCCTGCCCTATGGGGGTTTCCCGAGATTTGAGCCTTCAATAAGCTCAGTAATATCCAGAGCCAGAGATTAATAGTATTGTGTTGCAGCCTGTATGGAAACGTGGAATGAAAAGATCCGAAGTCAGTAAACAGCATAAGTTTGGTGCAATTTATTATTTATGTCAGCGGTCTTCATTACTAACAGTTAAACGGTTCTGGAAATATGTTGACTGGGAATTAGGTAAGATGTCCCCGGAATTGATACCAAAGGTCAAATCAACCTGGTGGTGGTGCGGGTCGAGATCGACTACAAATTTCCGCTGCAGAGTGGTGATCGCTTCTGGATCGGCCTTAATATGTTCAAAGAATCCCGACTGCGCTTCGC
>DAOVJK010000137.1 GCA_030673265.1 Pseudomonadota bacterium
ACTAAGTCATCAGCAGGGCTTTAAATAGATTCAGCTTGAACCCAACCATCCCGTAAAAACGAAACTGGGATAGCTAACGGCAGCTTGAGGATCAGCGAAGACCACGCTCCTTAATCCTGGCCGCTTTACCACGCAGATCGCGAAGATAATAAAGACGGGATCGACGAACCTTGCCACGACTTTCCACCACAATCTTCTCGAGGCGGGGATTATGCAAGGCAAAGGTCTTTTCAACCCCAACGCCATGGGACATCTTACGAACCGTGAAACTGGCGTTCATGGTCCCTTTCTTGCGCTTAAGAACCGCACCCTTGAGAATCTGGACCCTTTCCTTGGTACCCTCAATAATCCTAATATACACGCTAACCGTGTCACCCGGGCGAAAGTCAGGGATATCATACCGCATGTTCTCTTTTTCTATCTGTGCTATTACACTCATTATTCTATCTCCGTAAATATAGTTCCGTAAAACGGAAGCGGCTAACGTAACTTATGGAACAAAAAATTTCCACTACTGATTTACAATTAATTACTTTTTTTTATTATTGGCTATTTTACCGATAACTTTTACTAATGATCACCAAGCAAACGATCCAAAACAATGGCTGCTGCCGATCGAACCGACAGATGATTATAGTCGCCCCCCCCCTTAAGCGGCGGCAAAAGGCCATCAACTTCAGCCATTAGCTCCGGGGCCATCCCCCAACCGGTCCCGAACAGAATCAAGAACGGTTCCCCGGCAAAGATCCTGGCCCGGATATCACCATATTCAACCGCACGATCCGAGTTAGCAGCACTGGTTGCCAGAACAGTTGGCCGCTGCTGCCACTTGGCTGTTACTTCTTTGTAAAGTCCTGCCACATCATCGCAGAGGCGAACTATGCTTAGAGCTTCTTTACGGTCCTTATTATAGCCAGCCCCATACCCGGTCTGCCAATGATCAAGAATATCCCTGACCAACTGCTGTTGATCAGCAAACGGAGTCACCAGATAATATCTATCGATGCCGAAGGTTCGACCGGCTCTGGCAATATCGTGCAAATCAAGATTAGTAACCGCTGAACCGATGATCTCACGATTGCGGTTACAAACCGGATAATGGATCAGAGCCAGATCAACCCGCAACTGCTGTGCTGTCTCGTCTTTAATGACAACCCCTTTTTAAGTGCCGACTTAAGTTAAAGAAACATCTTTACTGGTGAGAACCAGTTCAATCTCACCCCAAAGCCCAGCCTTGCGCAAAATCTTTTCCTCAGCAGTAGAGAAATCCACCTCGGCCAAGAGTTCCGGTCGCTTGGCCAACGTCTGTCTGACCGCAGCCACCAACCGCCATTCTCTGACCAGGGCATGGTCACCGGACAGCAACTCCCCTGGGACATCCAAGCCCTGAAACTGCCGAGGCCTGGTATATTGAGGATGCTTGAGCATCCCCCGACTGAAAGTATCCTGGTCCACAGAATCAGCGCAGCCCAGAACACCGGGTTGCAATCTGGTTATGGCATCAATCATGACCATGGCAGCCAGTTCGCCGCCGGTCAGGATATAGTCACCAATAGAGATCTCTTCATCGACATAAAGATCAACTACCCGCTCATCAACGCCTTCGTAACGACCGCAGAGCAGGATCAGATGATCGAGTTGGGCTAACTCCTCCGCTTTTTTCTGGGTAAAGGCGCTCCCCTGAGGGCTCAGAAAAACAACCCGGCCCGGTCCGGCCTCATCCCTGACCTTGGCAAGCGCTGCCGAGATCGGTTCGGGCTTCATGACCATACCCTCACCGCCCCCGAAAGGCCGGTCGTCGGTCATGGCATGCTTATCAGTGGCAAAATCTCTGATATTATGGATCGCCACTTGAATTTTATCGTCCTGGCGGGCCCGGCGGATGATCCCTTCCTGCAAAGGGGACGTGAGAAGATCGGGGAAAATTGTAAGGATATCGAATCGCATGGCGAAGCAGGCCCCGACCCTAATCAATCATTGATGGTCTTAAAAGGGTATCGAGATGTCTAAGTAGTTAGCGAGCACAGTACGAGACCTTCGAAATTTCGCTCACTTGCCAGTGAGGCCATTCTTCAGTATGCCCGATCGTGCTACATACATCACGTCGACAGGAGACAAACAAAGACCTCAAATGCCCTTGGGGAGCGACACAGTAGATCGAATTACTATGCCACTCGGGTGATTTTCGCTGTCTTCGCTTAGCTGCAATACCATCAATCGTTTATTTCGAAAAGGCCAGGCACATCAGCAACCGTCAGAACCCCGGCGGCCGTATCTGTGTTTACCAGGAACTCTTTTCGCAACGGAATAAGATATTCCCGACCACCGCCAAGCACGACCAGAATATCGTGCCCCCCGGTAGCCAGAATTGCATCAACCCGGCCCAGCTTTCGGCCACTCTCGGTTACGACCTCTAAACCGACAAGATCATGCCAATAAAAATCCCCGACGGCCAGATCCGGCAAAGTCTTCTTGTCGACCCAGACTTCACTGCCGCTAAGGGTCTCGGCCATGGTCCGGTCGTCAATGCCATCCAGCTGCAGAACCACGATCTTGGCAAGGGGTCGGCAACGGCTGACGTTATAATCCTGGCGATCATCCGTCCCAGGTTTAAACAGAGACACTTCCCGGTAACGCAGGAAATCTTCGGGCGGGCCGAAATCAGGCCGAACTTTGACTTCACCCTTAATCCCGTGGGCTTTGCCAACCCTGCCGACCCGAACCAGAGTGGCGGAATCAAGTGCAGCTTGCCGAGTAGCCAACCTTACACCTGCAACCGATCAAGATGAATCAATCGAGGATCTCCAGCCTGGCCTTACGGTTATCCTTCCCTGCCGAGGCAGTTAGCAAAGAGCGAATGGCCCGAGCCGTACGCCCCTGCTTGCCGATAACCTTACCCAGATCTTCCTTGGCTACCCGCAGCTCAAAGACAGTCGTGTCATCACGCTCCACCTCATTCACCTGGACAGCATCACCGTCATCAACCAGGGCTGTGGCAATAAAATTTACCAGATCCTTCATGGCAAATTACTCTGCCGCCGGAGCGGGATTTTTGACCATAAGGCTCCTGACCGTATCGGTCGGGATGGCGCCCTTATCAAGCCATTTCTGCAGCTGTTCATGCTTGATATTGATTTCAGCCGGATCCTTCAGAGGATCGTAGGTACCGACAATCTCCAGAAACTTACCATCTCTGGGCGCCTGTGAACTGGCGACAACAATACGATAAAACGGTTTTTTCTTCCTGCCTAACCTGGCCAAACGTACTTTAACAGCCATTACTTTCTCCTCACTATGATTATCTAAACAACCCTTTGGGTCTTTTTCTCTTTCTCTTGCCGACAGCACCACCGCCGCCGCCACCGAAAACACCCTTACCTTTCATCTTCTTCATCATCTTGAGCATTTCAGAATAGCTCTTAATGACCTTATTTACATCCTGAACCGTGGTACCACTACCCCTGGCAATCCTCTGCCGACGGCTGGAATTAATAATTTCATAACGTTGCCGCTCCTGGGCGGTCATCGAACCGATAATCGCCTCAATCCGACCCAACTCACCTTCGTCTGGTTTAGGCAGATTACCCATCTGCTTCAATTTATTCATGCCTGGGACCATGCCCATCAGCTGCTCGAGATTACCCATCTTTTTGATTTGCTGAATCTGGCCCCGGAAATCCTCAAGGGTAAAAGCATTACGCCTGATCTTTTTGGCGAGCTGCTCGGCCTGCTTCTTATCAACAACCGCCTCAGCCTTCTCGATCAGGGTGAGGACATCGCCCATACCGAGAATCCGGGATGCCAGCCGATCTGGATGAAAAACTTCCAGAGCATCAAGACCTTCCCCGACACCAATAAATTTAATGGGACGATCAGTAACTTTCTTGATGGATAAAGCGCCGCCGCCACGGGCGTCACCGTCCATCTTGGTGAGGACAACCCCGGAAATGGCGAGATCGTCATTAAATTTGGCAGCTACAGTGACCGCATCCTGGCCGGTCATGGCATCAGCCACAAAAAGGATCTCGGCCGGTCTTACCTCGGTCTTAATCCGGCCAAGCTCACCCATGAGCTCTTCATCAACATGCAGACGCCCGGCCGTATCAATAATCAGGGTATCACAATTCTTTACTTTCGCCGTTTCGACCGCCGCCCGGCAGATAGCCACCGGATCAAGGCTGGCCTCGGACGGATGGACCGGCAGCGATAAACTTTTTGCCAGCACCGTCAACTGTTCGATTGCAGCCGGTCGATACACATCGGCAGGCACCAGATAGGGACGCCGCCCCTGCTTCTGAAGCATCTTGGCCAACTTGCCGGAAGTGGTGGTCTTACCAGAACCCTGGAGACCAACCAGCATGATAACGACCGGCTGCGGCCCCTTAAGATTCAGGCCTTCGGTAGCCCCACCCAGCAGTTCAGTCAGATGCTCCCGAACAATCTTGATGACCTGCTGCCCGGGAGCAAGACTGGTCAGAACATCATGACCTACCGCTTTCTCCGAGACTGAGGCTATAAAATCTTTAACGACCTTGAAGTTAACATCGGCCTCAAGCAAGGCCAGACGAACCTCATCCATAGCCTCCTTAATGTTGCTGTCGGTCAGTTTGCCATGACCACGCAGCGTTTTTAAGGTGGAATGGAGACGATCTGATAAATTATCGAACATTTTTATTAATCAGCCAAAAGAAAAGAAGACTTTGCCCTCACAGGGCTTCAAGCCTTCTATTGTTAATTTTTGCACAGGAAAATCGGAAAACATACATGGATAAGCGGCTCATGTCAAGCACCATTAACGGCCCCATTATCATCGGCCGGACGCTTATAATTCCCTGCTACAGACCTCCACAGCCTCGGGCGTATCAACTTGAAACAACCGATAATCATAGCCCTTTGGAATAATCTTCTTGGTCAGGCCGGAGAGAACATTTTTAGGCCCAACCTCAACAAAGGTCCGCACGCCTTGAGCCAACAAGCCATTCATTATATCAAACCACTTGACCGTCGAGGAGATCTGGCGCGACATGATGGAGCGGATAACCGCCGGATCATGCTCTTCAGCAGCTGTTACATTAAAGATAAGCGGCACCTGCGGGCTCTTGAACTCCACCTCACCCATAACCGCCGAGAAATCTGCAACCGCCCCGGCCACCAGATCGCTATGCCAGGCCCCGCTGACTTTCAGGGGGATCGCCCTACCACCCCGCTCGGCAACAAGGGCCGCCGCCGCGTCCAGAGGGGCCGCCTCACCGGAAACCACAATCTGTTTCTCAGAATTGTGGTTGGCCGCCGTAATTACGCCCTTATCTTTTACCCCGGCAACGATCGCCATAACCTCAGCAATGGTCATCCCGAGAATAGCGTGCATCACCCCGGGGTTGAGATTGGCCTCCCTCTCCATCAACCGCCCCCGTTCAGTCACCAGATGCAGGGTGTCTTCCGGACTCAAAACCCCGGCACCGCAAAGGGCTGCATACTCCCCGAGACTATGGCCAACTACGAAATCAGGCTTAACCCCAGCATTGCGGAGAGCATTCAAACAGATAAGATTCAAGACCGTTACGGCCGGTTGCAAATGGGCCGTCCGGGTCAACTCCTCCATCGGTCCTTCCAGACAGAGTTTCTCCAGAGGATAACCGCTGATCTCGCCTGCCTTGGCCATCAACGACCGGGCCGATTCATCAGTTTCCATAAATTCTTTACCCATCCCAACAAACTGGGAACCCTGACCGGGAAAAAGAAAGGCTATTGTATTGTCTGACATTTAATTACTCCTGTTGATTGGTGGCATCGCAACTAAGCGAAGACTACGAAAATCATGACTTGGCTGCTTCCGACGAACCTTCTCGCCTGATCTCCAGAAAACCGGCCAGCAGAAAAAACGCGACCCCGACGCTAATGGCCGAATCAGCCACGTTGAAAGCCGGCCAGTGATGCCCCTTTATAGAGAAATCGAGGAAATCCACCACATGCCCGAAACGGAGCCGATCAACCAGATTACCCAAAGCCCCGCCACCGATCAGGCCGATGCCTATTATATAAGACCTACCCTCATACCTATATTGGCGAAAGGCAAAGCAAAGTACCACCAGGGCGACCAGGGTCATTGAGACAAAAAACAACTGCCGCCATAAATTCTGCTCCCCGGCCAACATGCCAAAGGCCGCGCCGGTATTGACCACAAAGGTCAGGTCAAAAAAGCCTGGAATAACGGGCAGCGATTCATGGAGATTAAAGGTCGCGAGGATCCACCACTTGCTGAGCTGGTCCAGCGCCACAACCGCCGCCGCAATCAGGATCGGACTCCAGGGCGAAGACAGCTTCATAGGCTGCTCACCACGTCAACACAGCGACGGCAGATAGTCGGATGATCGGTCGTATCACCAACCGAATCGGCCCTGGTCCAGCACCGTTCGCATTTCTCACCCGGAGCCGGTTTGACCATAATCGATAACTCAGGTAACTCCTCAGAGGCCACCGCTTCGGCGGAAATCTCATCAACCCGATGCAGCTCGGAGACGATGGCGATGGTTTTGAGGATCTGCCAATTTTCCCCTAAAAAGTCGCCGAGTTCGCCGCCAACCTTAATCTCAACCGCCGCCTCAAGGGGATGACCGATCACCTTATTCTGCCGGGCCAGTTCCAGAACCTTGGTCAATTCCCCCCTGACCTTAATCAACTTCTCCCACTTCTCATCAAGATCAGGTCGGGCCCAGGCATCATTGATGGCCGGAAAAGCCGCCAGCGCCACATCCTCTTCCCGGTCCGCAACCGGCGGCAAATGGTCCCAGGCCTCGGTTGCCGTAAAGGTAAGGACCGGGGCCATCAACCGTAAAAGCCGATCAGACAACTCATAGAGGACGGTCTGGGCCGCCCTTCTGTCAGCCGAATGCGGCGCCGAGGTGTAGAGCCGGTCCTTGATAATATCAAGGTAAAAGGAGCTCATCGTCACCGTACAGAAATAGAGCAGGCCATGAAAGATGGCGTGAAATTCAAAGGAATCATAGGCGCCGCAGATCTTCTTCTGCAAACGATCCAGCTGGGAAAGGGCCCACTGGTCGATCTCAGGCAGTTCCTCATAGGCAACCCGGTCCTTAGCCGGATCAAAATCACCGATATTGCCCAGCAGATAACGCAGGGTATTTCTGATCTTACGATAGGCGTCGGACAATTGCTGAATAATATTATTGGAAATCTTGATGTCGTCCCGATAATCCTCGGAGGCGACCCAGAGGCGGAGAATTTCAGCGCCATGCTGTTTGATGATCTTTTCCGGGGCAATAACATTGCCGACACTCTTCGACATCTTCCGGCCATTCCCGTCAACCACAAAACCGTGGGTCAGCACCGCCTTATAGGGCGGTTTATCACGGGTGCCGACTGCGGCCAGCAGGGAGCTCTGAAACCAGCCGCGATGCTGATCGCTGCCCTCAAGATACAGGTCGGCAGGCGTAGAAAGCCCCTCTCGCTGATCAAGGACGGCGGCATAACTGGTCCCGGAATCGAACCAGACATCGAGGATATCCTCTTCTTTCTCAAAGCTGGTCGAACCGCAATCTTTACAGGCCGAGCCCTCACCGAGAAAATCCTCGATCTCATGGGAAAACCAGGCATCGGCGCCCTCTTTCAGAAAAAGCTCATCGATCCGGCGATTAACCTCCTCATCATTCTGGACGGTGCCGCAATCCCGA
>DAOVJK010000054.1 GCA_030673265.1 Pseudomonadota bacterium
ATGGGCGGTGGCAATAGTAATGCCACGCTCTTTCTCTTCAGGAGCCTTGTCAATCTCATCGAAGTTAGTGGCATCGGCCAGACCCTTGGTCGCCAAGACCCGGGTAATCGCCGAGGTCAAAGTCGTTTTGCCATGATCGATATGACCGATTGTGCCGATATTTACGTGCGGTTTATTTCTTTCGAACTTTTCCTTTGCCATGATCCTTCCTCTTTATTTCTTAGCGTTCTTGACCGGGTTCAAACAAAACCCTTGATCCGCTTAATAATCTTTTCAGCAATTTTGTCCGGCACCCTGTCATAGGCAGCGAACTGCATATTATAACTGGCCCGCCCCTGGGTTGCGGAACGAAGACTAGTAGAATAACCAAACATTTCAGCTAACGGAACCTGGGCGGTGATCACCTGCACACCTTCCTGCCGAACATCCATCCCCATAATCTTGGCGCGTTTACTATTTAAATCAGCTACAACATCGCCTAAACTGGCTTCAGGCAAAACTATTTCGAGCTCCATAACCGGCTCCAGCAGAACTGGTTTTGCCTTGGCCAAAACATTTCGACAAGCCATGGCGGAAGCAACTCCAAAAGCCTGCTCAGAGGAATTTTCCTCATGGTACGAACCATCAACCAGACTCACCTGGATATCAGTAGTAGGAAATCCGATTAACACGCCAGAATCCAGACTATCCAAAATGCCTTGCTTAATGGCCGGAATAAATTGAGCTGGGATATTCCCTTCCGGAACACAGTTTTTAAACTCAAAACCAGCTCCTCTATCCAAGGGAGAAATCTCCAACCAGACATGCCCATATTGAGGCTTACTGGTTGCCTGGGGATCAAACAAACCCTCAGCTCTACTCCTAACCTCTATTGTCTCTTTGTAAGCAACTTGCGGGTTGCCGACATTGGCTGCGACTTTAAACTCTCTAAATAAACGGTCAACAATTATCTCAAGATGTAACTCGCCCATCCCTGAAATCACCGTTTGACCGGTATCGGGATCCGCCTTTATCTGAAAAGACGGGTCCTCAAAGGCAATCTTTGCCAAACTGGACTGCAGCTTGCTTTCGTCAGCCGAGCTTTTTGGCTCTATGGCCGTCGAAATAACCGGCTCGGGAAACTCCATGGTCTCCAGCCGGATTGTTCCACCAAGCTCACAGATGGTATCTCCGGTACCGGTAAATTTGAGCCCGACCAGTCCCGCTATATCACCGGCGCTTATCTCCTTGACCTCTTCACGCTTATTGGCATGCATCTTCAGGATGCGACCAATCTTTTCCTGCTTGCGTTTAACTGAGTTGAAAACCTTATCCCCCAACTTCAAGCTACCGGAGTAGACCCGAAGGTAGGTAAGGTTATCAACAAAGGGGTCACTAGCCAGCTTAAAAGCCAATCCGCAAAACTCATCTTTACGGCTTGCCTGGCGAATCTCGACCACACCCTCACTGTTTATGCCCTCTATCGGCGGCACATCAACAGGTGACGGCAGGTAATCAAGGACAGCATCAAGTAAAGGCTGCACTCCTTTGTTCTTAAAAGCACTCCCGCAAAGAACCGGCACTACCTGATTAAGCAAGGTCGCCTTGCGAACAGCTTGTTGAATCTCTTCAACAGAAACTGGTTGTTCTTCCAAATATTTTTCCATGACATTCTCATCGAAGTCGGCCAACTTCTCGAGAATAGTCAGTCTGGCGGCCGTGACACTTTCTAAGAATTCATCAGGGACCGGCTTTTCGCTGACCTCAAGCCCCTGGCTCTCCTCACCAAAAACGAACATCCGCTCATGGATAAGGTCGATAACTCCGGTAAAACTTTCCTCACTACCAACTGGCAACTGCAGCGGCAGTGGATTAGCGCCAAGACGATCACCGATCATCTCGACGCAGCGCTGAAAACCAGCGCCTACCCGATCCATCTTGTTAACAAATGCGATCCGGGGTATTGAATACTTATCAGCCTGTCGCCAGACCGTTTCGGACTGGGGCTCAACTCCGCCAACGGCACAGAACACCGCTACCGCCCCATCCAACACCCGCAGACATCTTTCTACTTCAATTGTGAAGTCGACATGTCCGGGAGTATCTATAATATTTATCGTGCAATCTTTCCAGAAACAGGTCGTTGCAGCAGAGGTAATCGTGATACCTCGCTCCTGCTCCTGTTCCATCCAGTCCATGACCGCGTTGCCGTCATGCACTTCGCCAAGCTTATGTGAACGCCCCGTGTAAAAGAGGATTCTTTCTGTCGTTGTTGTTTTACCCGCATCGATATGGGCCATTATGCCAATATTGCGAAGACGAGTAAGAGGTGTATTAGAAGCCACGTTCGTTATCAATCCAAATCAGTTCGTTTCTTCACACCAGACTTCTTCTACAAACCCGCCTCTAAACAACAATACCGACAGAAGAAGAGGCTTTTTATACAAGTTAAACCCTTTTGTCAACCACTGTGACAAAAAACTACCAAGGGTAATGAGCAAATGCCTTATTGGCCTCAGCCATCTTGTGGGTATCTTCACGTTTTTTTACGGCAGAACCACGGCTATTGAATGCATCCATGAACTCACCGGCCAGCTTCTCTGACATTAAACGACCAGATCTCTTGTTGGAAAAACTAACCAACCAACGAATAGCCAAAGCATTACGGCGTTCAGGACGGACTTCGATCGGCACCTGATATGTCGCACCACCAACTCGACGAGATTTAACTTCAACCCTCGGCCGAACCTTTTCCATAGCCTTCTCAAAAACCTCCAGAGGAGTTTCCTCGGAAATCCGCTCGGCAACGATATCCATCGCATCGTAAAATATATTACGGGCAATAGATTTTTTACCGCACTGCATAAGGCCATTAATAAATTTTGAAACCAGCACACTATTAAAACGTGGATCGGGATCAATCTGCCGTTTGGCAACAAGCTTACGTCTAGGCATCTGCTAACTCCTTATTTGGGACGCTTGGCACCGTATTTAGAACGACCCTGACGACGTTCAGAAACCCCTAAAGTATCAAGGGTACCCCTGACAACATGATAACGGACACCGGGAAGATCTTTGACCCTGCCGCCTCTGATAAGAACAACTGAATGCTCCTGGAGGTTATGACCGATACCGGGGATATATGAGGTGACTTCGATTCCATTGGTGAGTCTAACTCTTGCCACCTTTCGCAGAGCTGAGTTAGGTTTTTTTGGTGTAGTGGTATAAACTCTCACACAAACACCACGCTTTTGGGGCGAACCCTGAAGCGCCGGGGTAGTACTCCGCTTGATCGCTTTTTTACGACCGTGCCTTACCAGCTGATTAATAGTGGGCATCTAATCAAACTCCTAAAATTATCTAATATTACTTAACGAAAAACTGAAACCCAACCTCGGGTTTTTAATTAAAAACGAACAACAAAAGATCGTTCTCGGAACAACCAGAAACTCGCTGCTGGATTGCGCCGAGATGAAGAAGGAGGATAAATAATCTATCCACCCTTGCTTGTCAAGAACAATGTGTGAGCTTAGCAGCCATACTCAAAAAAAGACATTACCGATAACCATTGGTTTGTTCCAACAGCAATCACTATCCTGTTCAGGAATTAATTCTGTAGCGCAAATGCCCTGTCCCGGCCGGCACCAGACGACCCATAATGACATTTTCCTTCAGACCTTTCAAATCATCAACCCTGCCGGCCATAGCCGCATTAGTCAACACCTTGGTAGTTTCCTGGAAGGATGCCGCAGAGATAAAGCTCTCTGTACTCAATGACGCCTTAGTGACCCCAAGCAGAAGTGGCTCGGCAACAGCTGGTTGACTACCACTTTTGATCAGTTTTTCATTTGCTTCGGCAAAACGCGATGTTTCGACTTGCTCGCCAAGCATAAAGGTACTTTCTCCTACATCAGTAATGGTCACCCGGCGCAGCATCTGCCGAACAATGACCTCAATGTGCTTGTCGTTGATCTTAACCCCCTGCAATCGATAGACTTCCTGAATTTCATTAACCAGAAAGCGGGCCAATTCCTTAACCCCGAGAACCCGGAGGATATCATTAGGATTGGGAGAGCCGTCCATCAGGGCCTCACCAGCTTTCACATAATCACCTTCGTGAACTACAACAGGCTTACCTTTGGGCAGCAGGTACTCCCTGGCCTCACCAAGCTCTGGGGTAACCACAACCCTTTTCTTACCTTTCAGGTCTTTGCCGTAACTGACCTGGCCGTTAATTTCGGTAATAACCGCATTCTCCTTCGGTTTCCGAACCTCAAACAATTCAGCAACCCGAGGCAGACCACCGGTAATATCCTTGGTCTTGGTTGTTTCACGTGGGATTTTACCTATAATGGTTCCAGGTTCAATCCTGTCACCCTCACTAACCGAGATAACCGTACCGGGTGTAAGACTGTAACGGGCTGGCGAACCGGTTTTAGGTAACTTCAAAGTCTTGTTTTTTTCATCTTTCAGAGAGACGCGGGGATTATATTGGCCGGTTCGTGGCGTAATAATAACATGGGTTGATCTGCCGGTCACGGCATCCACCTGCTCCTGCATGGTGATACCTTCAAGAATATCACCGAACTTGATAACACCACCAATCTCACTGATGATCGGGGTAGAGAAAGGGTCCCATTCTGCCAATCTGGCGCCAGATTCAACATTATCGCCTTCCGCTACCAGCAACATAGCGCCATAATTCAATCGATAACGCTCCCGCTCACGGCCCTTGCTGCCAACGATAATAATTTCACCATTACGATTCATGGAGACCAGCTGCCCCATGGCATTTGAGACAGTATGAACATTAGAGAACTTGATCTTGCCACCATGCAGAGAGAGAATCTCTGCCTGCTCTACCGCTCTACTGGCCGTACCACCGATATGGAACGTACGCATGGTCAGCTGGGTTCCGGGCTCACCAATCGACTGGGCCGCAATAATGCCCACCGCTTCACCCTGATTCACCATATGCCCTCGGCCAAGGTCTCGGCCATAGCACATTGCGCAAACACCGCGCTTAGCCCGGCAGGTCAAAACCGAGCGAATCTTAATGCGGTCAATACCTGCCTCGTCTATTTCGGCAACTTTTTCTTCAGTAATCTGCTCATTTGCTTCAACCAGCAAGTCGCCAGTAAAAGGGTCAACGATATCATCAAGGGCAACCCGGCCAAGAATCCTGTCACCCACCGGCTGAATAATCTGACCACCTTCCAACAGCGGTTCAGCCACAATACCATCAAGAGTCTCACAGTCCTTTTCAACAATGGTAGAGTCCTGCGCGACGTCAACCAGACGACGGGTCAGATAACCGGAGTTAGCCGTTTTAAGGGCCGTATCGGCCAGACCTTTACGGGCACCATGGGTTGAAATAAAATATTCCAGAACGCTCAATCCTTCCCGAAAATTTGCTTTAATGGGAGATTCGATAATCTCACCGGTTGGTTTGGCCATAAGACCACGCATACCCGCCAACTGCCGAATCTGATCCTTGCTGCCCCTGGCCCCGGAATCGGCCATAATAAAGATCGAATTAAAACTGGGACTTTCAACCATTTTATTATCTTTGTCCCTGGTGTACTGGACACTCATCTCGCCCATCATCTCAGTGGTTACTTTATCAGTAGCCCGGGACCAGATGTCGACGACGTTATTGTACTTCTCACTGCCGGTAAGCACCCCGTTCTGATAGCCGCTTTCTACCTCCGCGACCTCTTTTTCGGCCTTGGCAAGGATATCATCCTTGCTGACCGGGATCATCATATCGTGAATGGAGATTGAAATCCCCGCCAGGGTTGAATGTTCATAACCAAGATCCTTGAGACGATCAGCCAGCAGGACGGTATTCTTGGTGCCTGAATGACGGTAGGTGTAATCAACCAGCTGGGCCAGTTCTTTTTTGCCCATAACCTTGTTCACCTTACTGAAAGGGACAACCTCAGGCAATAATTCCCCCACCAGAACCCGACCAACAGTAGTATCAACGATCTGTCCATCGATTCTGACTTTGATCATAGCCTGGAGATGAACCTCTTTGTAATCATAGGCAAGAACGGCCTCGGAGACTGACGAAAAGATCTTACCCTCGCCCTTGGCCAACAACCGCTCTCTGGTCATGTAATACAGACCGAGGACGATGTCCTGGGAAGGAACGATAATCGGTTCACCATTGGCCGGCGACAGGATGTTGTTGGTTGACATCATCAAAACCCGAGCCTCCATCTGGGACTCGACTGTCAACGGAACATGCACCGCCATCTGATCGCCATCAAAATCGGCATTAAAGGCGCTACAAACCAATGGATGAAGCTGAATTGCCTTACCCTCGATCAGCAGCGGTTCAAAGGCCTGCATACCAAGACGATGCAAGGTTGGCGCCCGATTCAAAATCACAGGATGCTCTTTGACCACCTCGTCGAGAACATCCCAGACCTCTTTTGAGGCCTTCTCAACCATCTTGCGGGCACTCTTGATCGTGCTCACATAGCCCAGATGCTCCAATTTGGAGTAGATAAAAGGCTTAAAGAGCTCAAGAGCCATTTTTTTCGGTAGACCGCACTGATGAAGACGTAAATAAGGTCCGACAACAATTACGGAACGGCCAGAATAATCGACCCGTTTACCGAGCAGATTCTGGCGAAAACGGCCCTGTTTACCTTTAAGCATATCACTCAAGGATTTCAAGGGACGCTTGTTGGGCCCTGTAATGACCTTACCCCGTCGACCATTGTCAAAGAGGACATCAACCGCTTCCTGTAACATCCTCTTCTCGTTACGGATAATGATTTCCGGAGCATCGAGCTCAAGAAGCCGTTTGAGGCGATTATTACGATTAATAACCCGACGATACAGATCATTAAGATCAGAAGTGGCAAAACGGCCGCCTTCCAGTGGCACCAGAGGCCTTAGGTCAGGTGGCAAAACAGGAATAACTTCCAGAACCATCCATTCGGGCCGATTACCAGAATCCCGAAACGCCTCGACAACATTGAGGCGTTTGGCATACTTTTTACGCTTGGCCTCGGAACCAGTGCTGCGCATATCCTCCCGCAGCTCAGCAGATAAGGCATTAAGATCCTGCCCCTGAAGAAGAGCCCGAATCGCCTCCGCACCTATACCATCTTTAACCATGCCGGGATACTCAGCCAGGGCCTGCCGATACTGCTCTTCATTCAGCAAAGTACATTTTGGCGGTGCCGGGGCCTCGGAGCTGGTGACAACATAGGAATCAAAATAAAGAACTTTCTCCAATTGCTTGAGGGTAAGATCCAGCATATTACCGATCTTGCTGGGCAAACTTTTCAAGAACCAGATATGGGCGACCGGCGCAGCCAACTCTATATGGCCAAGCCGCTCGCGCCGTACTTTGGATTGAATAACCTCAACCCCACATTTTTCACAAACTACACCCCGATGTTTCATGCGCTTGTACTTACCGCAATTACACTCGTAATCTTTAACCGGTCCAAAGATCTTGGCACAAAACAAGCCTTCGCGCTCGGGCTTGAAAGTACGATAGTTAATGGTCTCCGGCTTTTTAACTTCGCCGTTAGACCAATCACGAATCTTTTCAGGAGAAGCCAGAGAGATTCTAACAGACTCAAATTTTACTGGTTTTTTAGCTTTATCGAAAAAGCTGAAAAGTTCGTCCACGGTTCACACCTTTCTGTATTCTATTATTCAGAAAAATTACCGACGAGTAAAGATCAAACTAGTCGTCAAGAAGCTCCATATCCAGACAAAGACCCTGCAATTCCTTTATCAAAACATTAAAGGATTCAGGCAGGCCCGCCTCAAGGAAATTATCTCCCTTGACGATCTTCTCGTACATCTTGGTCCGTCCACCCACATCATCGGATTTAACAGTCAGAAATTCCTGCAGGGTATAGGCAGCGCCATAGGCCTCCATGGCCCAGACCTCCATCTCACCCAGCCGCTGACCACCGAATTGGGCCTTACCACCCAAGGGCTGTTGCGTGACCAGAGAATATGGTCCGGTCGAACGGGCATGAATTTTGTTGTCGACCAGATGATGAAGTTTCAACATATACATCACTCCAACGGTGACCTGATTGGCAAACTTATCGCCGGTCAGGCCATCGTAAAGAGTTGCCTGCCCAACCTCGCCAACTCCGGCCTCAACCAGCAATTTCCGGATATCAGATTCATCGGCACCATCAAAGACAGGCGTAGCCATATGCAGGCCGTCACCCATTCTCAGGGCAAGCTTTAGAAGATCTTCATCTTCAAGGCCATCAACAATAGCTGCATACTCATCTTTGGAGTAAATGGTTTTAAGCTTGCTCTTTACCGCCTCGATATTTTTTTCGTCAGCAAAGCCCTGGATCTGTTCGCCCAAGCGCTTGCCAGCCAGACCGAGATGCACTTCCAATACCTGGCCGACATTCATCCGGGAAGGTACACCCAAGGGGTTGAGAACGATATCAACCTGGGTGCCATCTTCAAAAAATGGCAGGTCTTCTTCGGGTAGAATCCGGGAAACGACACCTTTATTGCCGTGCCGTCCAGCCATCTTGTCACCCACTGAAAGCTTACGCTTGGTGGCAACATAAACTTTGACCATTTTTATGACGCCGGGGGCCAGATCATCGCCCTTGCGGATTCTTGTAATCCTGGCCTCATATTTGGTCGCCACCATTTTCTGCTGTTTTTCGTAGCCTGCCAGCAGGAGGGAAATTTCCTCTTCAACCTTCTGGCGTCCGTCAAAATCAAGCCTTTTTATGGTTGATATGGGCAATTCAGCAATCAGCTCATGTTTGAGGACCTGCCCTTTTCCGAGAATGACCTTGTCTTTTTTGACTGAAATATCGGCATTGGTTTTCTTGCCGGCCATTATATCTGCGAGACGTTTCTTAATCGCCTTTTTCAGGCTGTTGAGTTCATCCTCCATATATTTCTCAAGGATGGCGGCCTCAGTATCATCAATAGCCAGGGCTCTTTCGTCTTTTTCAACGCCTTTACGAGAAAAGACCTTGGCATCGATAACAACACCCTGAACACCTGGCGGCACCCGCAGAGAGGTATCCTTTACATCGCCAGCCTTCTCTCCGAAAATTGCCCGCAGCAACTTCTCCTCAGGAGAAAGCTGAGTCTCACCCTTGGGAGTAACTTTACCAACCAGAGTATCACCAGCCCTGATCTCCGCCCCGATACGAACGACCCCGCTAACGTCGAGATTGCGCATCGCCTCTTCACTAACATTAGGAATATCGCGAGTAATCTCTTCCTTGCCAAGTTTTGTATCGCGGGACACGGTCTCAAAAACTTCGATATGCAATGAAGTAAAGGTATCATTCTTAATCAGCTTCTCACTGACCAGAATTGAATCCTCAAAATTGTACCCACGCCAGGGCATGAACGCGATCGTCACGTTCTTACCCAAGGCTAATTCACCGTTGTCACACGCAGGACCATCAGCCATCAACTGGCCCGAGATCACTCGCTGCCCGGGGAGGACAACAGCCTTCTGGTTGAAACAGGTATTTTGATTAGATTTTTTATATTTCTCAAGCTTATAGACGCCAATACCGGTCTCAAAGCCGTCGGTACCAGGTTCATCATAACGAACCACTATCCGGTTGGCATCAACTTCTTCCACCACCCCGTCACCACCAGCCAGCAGACAAACACCGGAATCCATCGCCACCGTTTTTTCCAGACCGGTACCAACAATTGGCGCCGCTGCCCTAAGCAACGGGACGCCCTGACGCTGCATGTTTGAACCCATCAAGGCCCGGTTAGCATCATCATTCTCAAGAAAAGGAATAAGTGAGGCTGCCACACTGACCAGCTGATTAGGAGAAACATCCATGTGCGTAATCTGGTCGGCAGGAACAGTAAGAACCTCACCCTCCTGACGAGCAATCAGGGTGTCCGGCACTATCTTGCCGCTCTTATCAACCTCTATCTTGGCCGGGGCTATCGCGCAGCCCTCTTCCTTGAGAGCTGACATATAACCAAATTTATCGGTTATCTGGCGGTCAACAACCTCACGATAAGGTGTCTCGATAAAACCATATTTATTGACCCGGGCAAAAGTTGCCAGAGAAACAATTAGCCCGATATTCGGCCCCTCCGGGGTCTCAACCGGACAGATCCGCCCATAATGGGTGGGATGAACATCCCGAACCTCGAATCCAGCCCGTTCACGGGAAAGACCACCCGGTCCCAAGGCACTCAGGCGTCTCTTATGGGTAACTTCGGACAGAGGGTTAGTCTGATCCATAAACTGAGAAAGCTGACTGGTGCCGAAAAATTCTTTGATGGCGGCTGTGATCGGCTTGGGATTAACCAGATCGTGAGGCATCATCGCCTCAGTTTCCTGGAGGGTCATCCTCTCACGAATGGCACGCTCCATCCGCACCAGACCCATCCGGTACTGATTTTCGATAAGTTCACCAACCGTTCTTACCCGTCGGTTGCCAAGATGATCAATATCATCTACTTCACCCTGACGATCCTTCAAGTGGACCAATTCCCTGACACTCATCATGATATCGTCCTTGGTCAAGGTCCGATGGTCGATATCCGTATCAACGCTAAGCTTGGCATTCAACTTAAAACGCCCAACTGCGGAGAGATCATATGTATCCGGGTTAAAAAAGAGGTTATCTATAAATTTACTGGCAATTTCTATGGTTGGAGGACTGCTGGGCCGCAGACGTCGGTATATCTCAATAAGGGCATCTTCAACAGTCTTGGCCTTATCGAGAAGCATGGTCTTCCGGAATGAATCAGTTGCATTTACACCATCAATCGCTAGCAATTGCAGCTTTTTAACCTTTAGTTCTAAAAGGTCTTCCACCATTGATTCAGTCAATTCGGTATTGCACGGCAGAATAACTTCATCGCTTTTTGGCTTAAGCACATCCTGGGCAACAATTTTTCCGACAAGCTGCTCAAGGGGTAGAACAATCTGAGTTACCCCTTCCGCGGCTAAGCTCTTGGCCCTGGCCTTGCCGATCTTCAGACCGGATTTCAATAAAACCTCACCAGTTTCAGGGTGAACAATATCAACCAAAGCCCGTTGGCCGACTGCACCCATAGGATCGAACTGCAAATAAACTTTTTTGCGCTTAATCTCGGCCTCTTCAACATCGTAAAAAAACTGGAGCAGTTCTTCCGCCGAATGGCCCAGAGATTTCAGGAGAGTCGTAACAGGAAATTTACGCCGGCGATCAATGCGGACATAAAGGATATCTTTTGCATCATATTCGAGGTCGATCCATGAACCGCGCACTGGAATTATTCTGGCCGAGTACAAGCGTTTACCACCGGCATGGGTCTTACCACTGTCATGGCTGTAAAACAAACCGGGCGATCTCTGCAACTGGCTGACGATAACTCGCTCGGTGCCATTAACGATAAAGACACCCGCTTTGGTCATCAAGGGGATGCTACCCAGATAGACCGCCTGCTCCTTGATATCACGAATAGTTTTGACGCCTGTATCAGGATCAATATCATAGGAGACCAGACGAACGGTAATCTTTACCGGGACATCAAAAGTCATACCCCGTTCAGCACATTCCTCAACAGTGTATTTAGGTTCCCCAAAACTATAACTAACATATTCGAGGGAACAGGTGCCGTTGAAGTCCTCAACAGGGAACACACTCTTGAAGATTGACTGCAGGCCCACATCCTCACGTTGGTCAGGTTGTTTGTCGAATTGCAGAAATTTCTCGTAAGAAATCCGCTGCATCGCAATCAGATGTGGTTTTTCAGTAATATCTTGATATTTAGCAAAACTCTTCCTGACTCTTCTAATCGTGTTCATTCAGAATCGCCCTCGTCATTTTAACAAAACAGCCCACGGAAAATTCCCGGACAAAATACGCTAACGAACCCAGTAGAAGCAGCGGCTAGCCCCGGTAATATAAAAACGCAATAAACGCTACGGGAAATCCCCGTAGCGTTATCACATCAACAGCCTGCAGAAGCATGCTTCTGCAGCCGAACCAACCCGTATGTCATAAAACACAGGACCGATTCGTCATATTCAACAAAACAACTTACTTGATTTCAACACCACCACCGGCAGCTTCAATCTTGGCCTTGATCTCTTCGGCCTCATCCTTGGAAACGCCTTCCTTGATGGGCGTCGGCGCACCTTCAACCAGTTCCTTGGCTTCTTTAAGACCGAGAGCGGTAATACCACGGACTTCTTTAATAACTCCGATTTTCTTTTCGCCAACAGAGGTAAGGATTACGTCAAATTCAGTTTTCTCTACGGCAGCAGCAGCATCACCACCAGCAACAGCACCACCTGCAGCAACAGCAACAGGAGCAGCGGCAGAAACACCAAATTTTTCTTCCAATTCTTTTACAAGCTCAGAAAGGTCCAAAACGGTCATATTAGAAATGAACTCAATTACATCTTCTTTAGTAACAGCCATGTCAAATTCCTCCAGGAATCATTATATTTTGAATTTAAAGTTAAGAAAGTCTTAGGCTTGGCTTTTCTGCTCACCAATTGCGTTCAGTGCATACAACAAATTGCACGGCACCCCGTTGAGAGCTCGAACAAAACCTGTGGGGACGCCATTCATGACGGACAACAACTTGCCCAAAAGAATTTCTCTGCTTGGCAACTTAGATAGAGCAACGATATCATCATTAGACAAAACCTTACCGTCCATACAGGCGGTCCGAATTGCCAGTTGTTGATTGTCCTTGGCAAAATCAGCAACTACCTTGGCAGGTGCTACTGGATCCCCATAGGACATGGTGACTGCCGTCGAGCCCTTGCAGGAATCGACAATATTTTCAAAAGACGTCCCAGCCACGGCTCTCCGCAACAGGGAATTCTTTGCCACCCGAATTTCAGCGTTGTTCTTCTTAAGTTCGCGACGCAGCCCCTCAAGAACAGAAACAGGCATCCCTTGATAGTCGGAAACAATGGCAAGTGTTGCGTTCGCAAACTTGTCACTAAGTTCTTCGACTATCGTGGCTTTTTCATCACGATTCAATGTCTCTTACCTCCTTTCAACTGAATTTTCAAAATTAAACAGATGAGGTCGATTAAAGACAGACAAGGTAAGATCTAAAAAAGAGAACTGGAAACGTTATAAATCCGATCCAGCCTTTTGATCTGAAGCACCATATCCTATCCCCGGTGCTGAATCATGTCCTATCGTCTAGGCAGGCCGTTATCGCATTGCCATTAATCCGGCATCAACAATACCAATTAAACCCAAAAAAAAGGCGCCCACGGTCTCCGACTCAAACTGCTTACAACGTTGCGTTTAACCTTAAATTA
>DAOVJK010000212.1 GCA_030673265.1 Pseudomonadota bacterium
CACTGAGAGAAAATGACCATTTCGGTGACTATTTCCCTTGGGAGGTAAAAAGAGCGGCACCCTATCAGGTCAAGGCCGCTAGCGATGCCGAATTACTGAAGATAAGCAAAGAGAACTTCCTAAACCTCTTTGAGAAGCACCCGAACCTGAAAAACGGCATTAAAAAACTGATCAAATACCAACTAATTCCGGATGAGGAAAAACCTGATAAATTCTTCAGGAAAACCTCTCGCCGAAACCTGACCATATCCTTAAGCCTCGAAATCATCGACCCGCAACCAGGTCGTCACCCGCTCACAGTCAAGGGCTTCTCAAGAGATATTTCTCTAGGCGGCGCCCGTATTACTGTTGACCCAAGATACCGGGATATTCCGATCAATGATGTCATAGGACGGAAAGCCAAGCTTCGGGTCAGCTTACCGGATGAGTCCGTCTCTGTTTCGATTATGGGCAGGATAGCCTGGAGCAAGGAGACCGAAATAGACGGACATAAAACCTGCGCCTTGGGCGTCCAATTCAACGAAACTCCACCAAGACTGCGCGGTTCGATGATCATTTTCATCAACGCGGTCGGTACTATCTCGCCCAGGTAGATTCAATAATCAAAAAATCATATTACTCCAGCTGATCAATCCAGGATAAATGCTTTTTCGATCACACCAGAAAGCTTCTCCAGACTATATGGTTTGACAATCGCATCACAAAATCCATAATCGCGGCAAGATGCCATTATTGGCGAATTTGAATAGCCACTGGAAACGATAAGCTTCGCCTCTGGGTCGCAGGCCAGGATCTCCTTGGCGGCATCACCCCCGCCTATGCCTCCAGGAACGGTGAGATCCAGGATAACCAGGTCAAACTTATCGCCCGAGGCCATGGCCACCTCGAACAATTCGATGGCCTCCCTGCCGTCCTCCGCCAATTTGACCTCATGGCCCAGGCTTGTCAACATTCCCTTGCTTACATCTCTAAGTGACTCTTCGTCATCCATTATCAAGACCTTGATCTTTCCCACCTTGCTGCACGCAACCTCGGTCGGGCCCTGGACCAGGCCAACACCCAGATCTGTAGCTGGTAGATAGATTGTAAAGGTAGTGCCGGAGCCAGGCACCGAGGCGACCAGCAGATGCCCGTTATGCTTACCGACAATCGACTGGGTAATGGCCAGGCCCAACCCGCTGCCGCCTTGTTTTGTAGAAAAGTACGGGTCAAAAATCTTCTCTATCACTTTAACCGGAATACCAACCCCACTGTCCTCAATCGTTATTTTGACAAACCGGCCCTTTTTAACCGACATAAGTTCATTTTCAATGGCTTTGATGTTTTCACAACTTATTACGATCGTCCCGCCACCGACCGTGGCATGACTGGCGTTCAGGACGATATTCTGGATCACCTGGCTGATCTGTCCCCTATCTATTTCGACCATCCATAGATCATCGGGAATGTCATATCGACATGCAACCGTATCGCCGCTCAACACGAAACCGGCCGAATCCCTGATGACAAGATCGAGAGGAGAGGTTTCCTTGACCGGCTCCCCACCCTTGGCAAAAGTTAACAGTTGCTGGGTAAGGCCTTGGGCCCGCCAGCAGGCTTTTTCAGCATTCACCAGCAGGTTTTTTGTCCTGCTGTTAAGATCCTTATCAAGTATAGCCAAGTTGAAATTACCAAGGATGGCGGTCAGGATGTTGTTGAAATCGTGGGCGATACCACCGGCTAAAACCCCAACCGACTCAAGCTTTCGAGCCTTGAGCTGTTCCTGTTGATGCTTTAACTCTATTTGCTTGATATATTTGAAAATACCAATGATAATGACCGTTACCATAAATGAAACGACCAGGGCGTCTATACTGCCGATCAACAACAGCTCAACACTTACTTCCCCCCACCAGACCAGACTGATCAGGGAGTTCATCAGAGCCGTCAGGATTTCCGAGCAGAGGACGGATATCCACAACATATTCCAGATGCTGGTTTTGATAAGTATTTGGAGGATTCTCGGGATCATTTGCCACAGAAAATAAAAATATTTACAAAAATAAAATTAAAATTCGATCTCTTCCTTGAGACTCCTGGCCAGAAGGGTTTTGACCGCCTCACCACAGTCCATATCCTCATAGATCACCCGATACACCTGCTCAAGGATTGGCATCTCAACCCCTGCACGACGGGCCAGATTCCAGGCGGATTTAGTGGTCTTAACCCCCTCGGCGACCATCTCCATCTCAGCGACGATCTGTTTGATATTCTGTCCCTGCCCAAGTTTCAAACCGACCTGGCGGTTCCGGGAGAGATCACCGGTACAGGTCAAAACCAGATCTCCCATCCCGGCAAGCCCCGAAAAGGTCAGGGGTTGGGCGCCCATCTTGACGCCGAGCCGGGTAATCTCGGCGAGACCGCGAGTAATCAAGGCTGCCCGGGTATTGGTCCCGTAACCGAGACCATCACAGATGCCGGCACCGATGGCAATGGGGTTTTTGAGGGCTCCGGACAGCTCCATGCCGATCAAATCAGTCGAGGCATAGACCCGGAACAGAGGGGTATTGAAAAGCTGCTGGCAGAAGAGAGCTTCTTCTCTGGTTCTCGCGGCAACGGTAACTGCGGTGGGTACCCCGGCTGCTACTTCTTTGGCAAAACTGGGTCCGGCCAAAACGCCGAGATGTAAGGTGGGCGGAACGCTAATCCTGGCAAGTTCATCCTCCATGACCTGATCCATGGTCATCAGGGTATCATTTTCGATACCCTTGACCGCCGATATAACATAGGTATTGTCGGATAAATGAGGCAGGAGGCGACGAAAGACCTCACGATAACCATGGGAGGGCACGACCATCAGAACTACCGGCTGGCCACTGACCGCCGCAGCCAGATCTGTGGTGGCGGTGAGGTTATCCGTAAGCTTGAAGCCAGACAGATAAGTGAGGTTCTCCCGGTTGGCAATAATCTCATCGACGTGTTCCTGCCGATGGCCCCAGAGGCTGATCCGGTACCCCTTGTCGCTGAGTAATTTAGCCAGGGCGGTGCCCCAACTACCGGCGCCAACCACCGCTGCCTGCTGGACGGGCATAGGAAGCCTCCTGTAAAAAAATTAACAAAACGTCGAACATCGAACATTCAACTTTGCACATCGAATAAGGTAATCGTTTAGCTTTATCTGATTGATAAAAACTCCACATTCAAAATTCGCTGTTCGATATTCGATGTTAATTTTAAAACCACACCACAACCCGCTATTTTTACGACATTTCACAGCCGTAAAATACTCTCAAACAAACTTACTCTTCAACACCTTCGCTCATCTCTTCGCCTTCATCACCTTCATCACTGGATGGTTCGGCAACACCGTCCATGGCCACGACCTTCTCACCTTTACCAAGCTTGAAAAGGTTGACTCCCTGAGTGTTACGGCCGATAACCCTGACATTTTTCATATTAGTCCTGATGATCTTACCACCGTTGGTGATCATCATGATCTCATCTTCATCAACGACCTGGAGGGCGCCGATCGCCTGGCCATTCCGCTCACTGGTCTTGATGGTAAAGACCCCTTTACCACCACGATTCCTGACCGGATAGTCCTCGACAGAGGTCCGTTTGCCAAAACCATTCTCGGTTACTGACAGGATTGATTCGGTTGTTTCATCGACAACCACAACCCCAACCACGGTATCATCGGGATTCAGCTTCATCCCCCTGACACCGGCGGCAGTCCGCCCCATCGGCCTGACGTTCGCTTCATTGAAGCGGTTCGCCATGCCATTGCTGGAAAAGAGCATGATATCGTTCTTGCCGTTGGTCATTATCGCCGAAATGATCTCGTCTCCCTCCCGAATGGTCAGGGCGATCTTACCGCGGCGCATCGGACGGGAGAATTCATTAAGATTGGTCTTCTTGACGATCCCGTTTCTGGTGACCATCATGATGTAACGTTCCTCGCCCTCTTCAAGGACAAAACTCTTGACCGGCATGATCGCCGCCACCTTCTCACCGGGGGTCAGGTCGAGCAGATTAACCAGGGCCTTGCCCCTGGCGATGCGGCTGGCCTGGGGAATCTCGAAGACCCGGCGATGGAAGACCTTGCCGTAGTTGGTGAAAAACAGGAAAGTATCATGGGTAATGGCCAGATAAAGAGAGCTGACGAAATCTTCATCGTGGGTCTGGATACCCTTAACTCCTTTACCGCCACGACGCTGGGCCCGGTAGAGATCGACCTGATTACGCTTGATATAGCCTTCGTGGGTGACGGTGACCACCATCTCTTCCTGGGCGATCATGTCTTCGGGTAGAATTTCGTCCGGGGCCTCGATTATTTCAGTCCGCCGTTCATCACCGTACTTCTCAATTATCTCTTCGAACTCATCGCGAATAATCTTCATGACGATCTTCTCGTCACCCAGAATCTCCTTGTACCTGGCGATCTGGCTCATCAGCTCCGTATACTCGGCGATGATCTTGTCGCGCTCTAGCCCGGTTAAACGCTGCAGTCGCATCTCAAGAATTGCCTGGGCTTGAATAGCCGACAGTTCGTAATTATTTATTAAGGCTTCTTTGGCCTCTTTGGGACCAGGAGATTTCTTGATCAACTCGACCACCGCGTCGAGATTGGTGATAGCTATCTTGAGACCCTCAAGGAGGTGGGCCTTCTCCTCGGTCTTTTTGAGATCGTAGGCGGTGCGCCGGTAGACGATGGTCTTACGGTGCATTATGAAGTGAATAAGGATCTGCCGGAGGTTCAAGACCTCGGGCCGGCCATTGACGATGGAGAGGAGGATGACACCGAAGCTTCTCTGCAGGGGAGTCATCTTGAAGAGCTGGTTTAAGATGACTTCAGCTATCTCATCCTTCTTCAATTCCAGGACTATCCGCATCCCGCGGCGATCCGACTCATCCCTTACTTCCGAGATAGCTTCAATCTTCTTGTCCTTAACCAACAGTGCAATCTTCTCGATCAGGCTCGCCTTGTTCTGCTGATAGGGGATCTCTGTGATAATGATCGATTCGCGATTGGCCTTTTTACTTTTTTCAATATGGGTCCTGGAGCGCATCAGAACCGAACCACGCCCAGTCTCGTAGGCTTCGCGGATGCCGGCCCGGCCGCATATAAAGCCGCCGGTCGGGAAATCCGGGCCGCTGATATGGTCCATCAACTGATTGACAGTGATACTGGGCTCATCGATCAGAGCAATCAAGCCCGTCATTACCTCAGTGATGTTGTGGGGCGGAATATTGGTCGCCATCCCGACCGCGATTCCAGAGGAACCGTTGATTAATAAGGTCGGCACCTTGGACGGGAAGACTACTGGCTCCATATGGGAGTTGTCGTAGGTAGGGGTGAAGTCGACCGTCTCCTTATCGAGATCGGCGATAATCTCCTGGTCGATCTTGGTCATCCGCGCTTCGGTGTAACGCATCGCCGCCGGTGAATCTCCATCAACCGAACCGAAGTTGCCCTGACCATCGACCAACAAATAACGCATCGAAAAGGTCTGGGCCATCCTGACGATGGTATCATAGGCTGCCGTATCACCATGGGGATGATATTTACCGATAACATCGCCGACGATACGAGCTGATTTTAGATAGGGCCGATTATGGTAGTTATTAAGCTCGCGCATGGCAAAGAGCGCACGACGATGGACCGGTTTGAGGCCGTCACGAACATCGGGCAGGGCCCGACCGACGATAACACTCATCGCGTAGTCCATATAGGATTTTTTCAGCTCGCTTTCAATGGCAATGTCAGGGAAATGCTCCCCTGCTGTCTCTTTGATTTCTTCCACCATCTTCTCTGTACCTGCCTATTATTTAAGA
>DAOVJK010000313.1 GCA_030673265.1 Pseudomonadota bacterium
AGCGGTCAGTGATGAATTGGCTCCAGATGCAAATGTCTAGATGGCTAGGTGTCAGGTCTTCGGTTGGCCGTTTATTCCCAACAAGATCATCACTTCCAGATTTGCCGTACCGGGGAACATATCCAGCGGCACGACCTTTTTCACCTGGTAACCGTTTGCCTGCCATTCCTTCAGGGATTCCGGAATCTGATCAACTCCGCAGAAAATATGCAGGATCTTGGCGGGCTGCCGTTCGACGATTGCGTCAATAACCCCTCTCTGTGGCCCCTGTCGGGGAGGGTCGAGGATTAGCGTTGTTGGCTCGGTGGTCAGGGGCAGTAGATCGCTGATCGTTTTCGGGGTGATGCGGCGGGCCAGGAACCTGGTTTTACTGCCGCTCTTGTTCAGCCTGGTATTGGTTTGTGCCGCCCTGATTGACGGTCCTTCTGCGTCTATTCCCGTCACCTGCCGGTAATCCGGGGCCAGGAAATGACTAAACAAACCATAGCCGCAGTAGAGATCAATCAACCGTTCATCTTGATCCGGCTCGAGTAATTCCCGGGCCTTCTCCAGCATTTTACCGACAATTGACTCGTTAATCTGGGAAAAGGAAGTTGGGTGAAAGTGAAAACGGCAACTGCCATGTTTTACCTCCAGGTGGGCCGGGCCAAATAGTTTCTTGAACTGCATCTTGTCATCCGGACGACGACTTTCAAAATAATAGTCGGAACCGGTGGGATCCAGATAAACGAAAGCCGCCGTTACCGGGGCGGACATCTTCTGCAGGTGTTCTGCTATCATTTTCAGTTTCCTGATCAGGGGGCCGTTCATTTTTCGCACGTTAAAGATGACAGCTATCTCTTTATAATTGCCGCGAATGATCAGGTGGTTCAGATGGGATGCCACTAACTTATAGGATGGCTCGCTCAGTTTCTTCTGGAGGAAGTTATAGGTCCTGGTATGTTCGGGTGGTTCCAATGGTGATTCAAGGAATGGTTTCTTTTGAGTCTTCAGGAGATGATCGCCAAAGACCAGATTTAACCGGGAACCATTAAGGATGGCTCTTCTCTTGGAGGTCGTTCGATAACCACGGGGACGCGGTGAGGCAATAACGGGCTCAGGGGCGAGAGGCAATCCATTGTTTTCCCAGAACCGGGAAAGGGCTGCGTCTTTTAGTTTCAGTTCGTCATTATATGGTAAATGGGCTACGGGAGCCGCCTGCATGGTGATCCGGTTAACAGGTCTTGACGGCTCTGGCGTTAAATCTCGTAAAATTCCGGCAAAATTTAGAGCCAGGGCGGGATTTGCACGTGAGATTCCTTTACCTAAGGTCTTATTGCTCTTGGGTTTTGGCATGGCATTAGCGGTTCTTTTTGGCTTTCTGGACACTGTCTCTCCACTTCAAGATTTCTTCTTGATCATTAATTCGGCTTCGGAGGGGCGCACGTAGATCGGCACGGCGCTGGCGGGATCAAGAAAATCCTGGTTAGCAAACATCTTGGTGGCCAAGAGGCCAATGGTAGCAGCCCTGGGGAAGAAGGAGTGGGCTGGGGCGAAGATTATCGATTCACCGAGTATTTCCTTGAAAAACTCCTGATAGACTATAGCACCATCGCCGACCAGCAGAGTCGGTTGCTCAATGAGAGTGGCAAGTTTTTCCGGCGGCATGACCAGGTCTACACTGGTTTTTTCCGGTTTGCCAGCGCTGTTGCATTTGAAGAAGGCCGCATAAACTTCCTTTTTTCGGGCATCAAGTAGGGCACAGACCTTTGTTCCAGCCGGGGCTATGATCTGCTGGGCCAGGCCATCCAGAGTCGGTACACCAAGCAGAGGGCGGTCGGCGGCCATAGCCAGGCCCTTGGCGGTGCTGAGACCGATACGCAGACCGGTAAAACTGCCGGGCCCGAGACTGACGGCGATGCCGTCGAGCTGTTCCCAGTTCGATTCTGTTTCATTCATTACCTGAGCGATTTGCTGGATGAGGCGGCGCGAATGGGTAGTAGCAGTATCAACAGAGTACTCGGCTAGACATCGATTACCAGACAACAGGGCGACACTGCCACACATGGTTGCGGTTTCGATGGCCAGGATCAAGGGGGGGACCAGCTCTGGTTTATTTTTTTTCATCAGCCGGTTTCAAGAGCTCAGCTTAATCTGGGTTAAGTAAACAGTCTGACAATATCGTTGTAGAAGACAAATACCATCAGAGTAACCAGGATAACCAGGCCGATCTGCTGGCAGATCTCCATGGTTTTCTGCGACATGGGTCTGCGGCGCAGGGCCTCGTATGAAAAGAACATCAGGTGGCCGCCATCAAGGATCGGTATTGGCAGCAGGTTTAAAATACCCAGATTGACACTGATTAGCCCCATAAAATAGACAAGATTTATCCAGCCGGCCTCCATCTGCTTACCGGCCAGTTGGGCGATCATGATTGGTCCGCCGAGTTCGCTGGCCGGGATGACAGCCTGGATCATCTTGACGATACCCATGATGGTCAGATAGATAAAGGTCCAGGTCTGGGAAAATCCGGCCTTGATCGCAGTCCAGAGCGACACTTTCTCGTAGACGACTTTTTCGCTGAGGGAGATGCCTAACATATAGCGTTTTTCAATCTCCTCGCCGAAGAGATTGCGGCTGGGGGTTATTTCAGGCTGGCCGGTAATCTCCAAACGCTCGCCCTGGCGGTCAATCACCAGAACTACTGGTTCACCGGCGCAGTTGGAGATTAGATCGGCCACCTCCAGCCATTTGACTGTTTCCCTGCCATTAATCGATAGGATCATGTCGCCCGCCTTAAGCCCGGCCTGTTGGGCCGGAGAATCGGCTGAGACGGCGCCAATTACGGTGTTGTCAACCGGGGTGGGCAGTCCGGCGATGGCGAAAATCATGAAGAACAGAAAAGCTGCAAACAGCAAGTTAGATATCGGTCCGGCGGCGACGATTAAGAAACGCTGCCAGATAGGATTTTTGGCGAAGGAACGGTGAGCCTCTTCATCTGGAACTTCTTCGTCATTTTGTTCACCGAGCATTTTGACGAAGCCGCCAAGTGGAAAAGCGCTGACCAGATATTCGGTTTCTCCGTATCGACGACCGATCAATTTCGGTCCGAAACCGACGGAAAATTTGAATACTTTGACGTTGAAGAGTTTGGCCAGTATGAAATGGCCGAATTCGTGGACGATGATCAGCAGACCAAGAACGATGATGAAGGATATTACTGAATTCATTGGTTTTTCCTTATGCTTTGGAGCTCATAATTTTGTGTGTCAACAAGTAACCCGGCCTGGGTCCTGGCCTCGTGATCAGCGGCAAGGATTGCTTCAAGATTGGTGGCATTGTTACAGGGCAAGCTGGTAACCGTCTTGGCGACAATTTCTGAGATGCCGGGGAAACTGATGCTGCCC
>DAOVJK010000127.1 GCA_030673265.1 Pseudomonadota bacterium
TATTGGAATGTCCTGCGACAAGTCTACAAGATCAACAGGCTTAGGAAGAGCCATAAAAAGACGGGCATAGAACTTAAAAAACAGCTCTGGTGGAACTCCTTCAACGGCCAAATCAATATCACGCGCAACAGAATCATCTTCAAGCGAAGAGCCAAAAATCCACATTGTCTTCACATTAAACTCACGAGCACATTCTATAATAGTTTTTCTTATATCAGGTGAAATCATAAATATTTGTCCCTCCTTTTGTCATCAACCGGAATTACTGATCATAAAATCATTTGATGGTTGTCATGCACTCTTACTCATCTTTGATTATAAAAGGTTTACTCTCATTACCATGTTTATCAATGGCAATAACCGCAATGCTTTCCGTCAAACCGGTCATTCTGATTTTGCCGTCAGCGCTAATGTCTTTGGCAAATACCGTCCTGTCCATATCAAAAATCTTACCGTCATAATCAACATCCACAAGCAGCATCGCAAGCCCGTCACTAACCAATTGATATTACAACCATTAAAAATTTCTTGCCATAAGGAGTATAGAATGTCACACAAGTCAAGGCAACCCTAATTCTCAGGAAAACCGGTAATAATTTTATCACCTTCATATTCAATATATTTCGCTATTTCCTTCAAGATTCCTTCGATTCTACTATCTCCAGTTAATTCCGCGGCATTTTCAAGAATATTCTTTGCCTTCTGTCCCAGTTCGTACTCCTCCTCTTCAACCAGGAAATCACCAATCGTACGCCAGCGTAAAAGAAATAGAAAAAGGTGCACCGAATTTTTAAATATTTGCTTGATATTACCCTGTCTAAGTTGAGAATTCATTCTGTCGCATGCAAACTTTGCAAGAAATAAGGCTTGATCACGACTTAAGCACTCCGGGGCATTATCTCTGTGTTGAAGGATTCGAGATATTGCGAGAACCCAATTATTTGTTTTTTCCCTATCATTTTTAATCCTTTTAACAGCAACATCAAAAAAAAGTTTTATATCTTCATTTTGGAAAAAAGATCGTCCTGCACCATGAACAACATTTACTGGAGCATTAATATTTTTTCTTTTTAGCATCCATCGCAAATATACATAACAGTTCTCTGGTGCTCCAGCGAAAAGCCAGGTGGATAGTTGTATCAAGTACTTAAAGTTTTTAGAGGTTTCTTCTGTTATTTGGCGAGCAAGAAAGTTTCCAATCTCCTTATTAATTTTATTAAGAACATTTAAAAAAAGTGTTGTATCAATCCCGCCTGGCAAGTGACCATTTTCATTTACAATCCTATATCCTGTATTATCGCCATTACGCCATAATACGCTCCTTGGCGGCCTTATTTCATTTTTCAATTGTACTGCAATCTGGCTATAATTATTATCATTAATATTGTGGAAATGGGGTCAAGTCTGCCTTTGACCCTTGAGGGTAAACGAGAGGAGTAAAGTGTTAGTTTGGGCTTATCACCAAAAAGTTTCAAGACTAAAAAATGTAGCAGAAAAATTAAAAATCAGGTATGGAAAAAACAAAACAATATCAGTAAGGGTCAAAGGCGGACTTGACCCCATTTTTCACGTCCAGAGGCCTTTTTTGGGTCGAAGGATTCACCGCCACGCTTCCTTGGAATATCGTTAAACGATATTCCAAGGGGGTATTTAGCGGTTTGTAGACAGTATCCCTTGCCCAGGGGCCGGAGCATACCGGCCATTTACTGCGCAAGATAAAAATAAACCGCCACACCGTCTTTGAACCCCTGGCCAAACCCGCCGAGCTCCGCTTTGGGTGCTTCCAGCATATCTTTATAGTTCTGGTATTTACCAGCGTAATTTCCCTGGGGCAGTTTTCCCAGGTCCCAGCTGATATCCCCGGGCCCCAGAGTCTTGTTCTGGGAGAACATTTCTCCCAGCCCCATGACAAAGGCCCGAGCTTCCTTGAGAATCAGCTTGTAATCAGCGGTGATCAGTGAAAATCCGCTGACTCCCCAGATAGACATGCTCGCTCCCACCATGGCCCCGCCAAGGTAACTCATGGCATCCTTGCCAAAATCGGTCATGGCCTTTTCAGTCATGCTGCCGTGGTCACCATTATCCAGAACAGTGATGGTTTTGAATGTGTACGGATCGACCTCCAGCCATGCCCAGCGAGGTTTTCCGTCGACGATTGCGGGGCTGGAGGGAAACAGAACCGTATTTGGGGACGCCTCAAGCAGCTTGACAACCCGTTCCGGGTATTTAATCTCGCGCATCCGGTCATAAAGACTATCCCTGTCACTCGGTGTCAGCCATCTCAGTTTGGTTCCTTCAGGATATTGTTTCAATAGCTTGAAATACCCAGTGGACCCCTCACCCAGAATACGTTCTTCCAGCTGGGAGCAGAAAATACCACTGGCGATATTGAAAGCAGCCCGGTTCTTTTCCGAACCATTGTGGATATCGTTATGAATCTGCCGCAGGTCCAGACGGGTTGTCACGGGTGTGTCCGTGGCTCTACGGCTGACGGTAACCAGGATCGCCCGGGGGTGGGTCACGCGGCCGGTGACCAGTTTTAATCTGGTAGCCAGATCCTCTTCAAATTTTGTCTGGGCGGCAATGAACTGTGCGATCTTGTAACGGGTGTACCACTTTAGCCCGGAAAGGTCATCAGGTGTATCAGAACCTTTATGTTCCTTTTGCATCCTTTCGTCCAGCATTCCGGCTGCCTTTGCCCCAAGATCGGGCAGGTTGAGTCCCAGGGTATGAAAAAAGTCTGTTATTTTCTCGCCGTCAGAAAGGTGGAATTCACGTACCAGGTCATTGTGGCCCAGATTGATCTCGATCTTGCCACCGATAACCCGGAATTCCCCGGTATCGATCGATTCCTGGCCAATAATTCGTTTTTGATTACCATCAAAAACCGCGGTAACCAGCGGGCCGTTTTTATAGCCGACAACCGCGTAGCCAATATCCACAGCCCCGCGGCTCAATGACGGCAGATCAGGGGAATGGTAAAACACCTTGATCCATTCACCCTTGCCGGCCTCGGTTTCACCGGACAGGGCCGATCCCATATCTCCGGCAGTTCCCCGGGCATTCTTCTCTTTGGGCACAACCAGCAGCGAAACATTAATGGACCCTGTGGCGGTAGCAATATCGACCTCGTCTTTTGTATTGTCAGTTACAAGCCCCTTGAGGTCCCGAAGGGTTTTCATGAACGGGGCCACCAAAACCTGCTTCCGGCTGCTTGCGTCATAATACACCAGAGCCGGCAGAGTGCTCATCTCGACCTGTTCCAGTCCGCACAGTTCGGTAAGCGCCTGTTGCCCGCTATCTGTCAGTTCCACATATTCACGCCGGGTTTTGGTACCCTGGCGGGAAAAAACAATCTCTGCCATTCGGGCAAAGTCGCCTTCAGTACCCCAGTTCTGGGTTAAAACCGCTTCCGGGGAAAAACGATGAGCCCAGGCATGATAATCCTGGGTGGGAAGCCACCGGACTTTTGCCAGGCACGCCTTAAGAGTGTTAATCTCCCAAATATTCTTAAACAGTTCATCACCGGCGGCTGCAAATTCCGGCACAGGGATCTCCATTTTCGGCGGCCCGGAATTCTCAAGATCTGTCCGGGCAGTTTTAATCCTGCCCGGTTTTTCAAACGCGGCCGCCTTTCTTTCGCGGACAACGGCGACCAGGGCCTTTTCCAGGGCCTGGGCATAATTTGAACCCGAATCAACGTTGATCTGCAGGCGGCGTGCCAGCAGCTTTGTTTGTTTGTACGTGGTCTTTTGCATGGCCAGATTCAGCGATTTAAAAAAGGGCGATTCAAGCTGCCAGTCTGACGGGTTGTTGTCGCTGTCCGGCAGCCGGAAGAGGAGGATGCCGCGAAGGTGCTGGCCGTCCGGGACCACGGTATGCTCCGTAAATCCGAAAAGGCGTTTAGCCGTCTCCAAATCCGGATCCAGTAAGCCCACAGGCATCAGACTGTTTCCGGATGCAAAACCGGACAGCCCCTTGGCCGTGGCAAGTTCCGCGGGGGTGCGCATGGGCGCGCCACTGTCTGTTTCCTTGAACCCCTTACGTTTTAAAATAAAAGCATTTGAAAGGCTGGTGGAGTCTCCGTCCTTTTTATCAAACAGGGTGATATCCACGACCTGATAGATGCCCCTCTCTTCAATCCTGCCGATCTTGTTGACGACCAGGTCGATCCCATCACCCGGCAGTCGCTTGCCAACCGCGGGGGTTTTCTTTTTCCCTTTGGTCTTGCCGTCAAGGGCGATCACCACACCGCTGCCCTTCAGGTCGATGACCAGTTCGCCTTTATCACCTTTGGCAATCCCCTTGGGGACCCGGAAGGCAAGACAGATGCGGTTGGATGACCCCGGCGAGAGCATGGTGGGGCTCATGAATCCCAGCGGCAGCAGGGAGGTGGCATTGTGCAGGGGGATGTGGAGTGCCCCCGCATCAGTCGTCACTCTAAGGGAAAACCGTTGAGCCGGGTTGATATCAAGCAACGCCTGGACATTAGAGATAAAATCGGCCTCGACAATACGAAACACCATGTCGTCGCCGGCCTTGAAATCACCGATTTTCTGAACATCCTTAACCTCCCGCAGAGCGATCTGGAAAGCATCCGAAAGCTGCACCGGTGTCCCGGGCGGTAATTTGCTGAGATGTTCGGCCACTGCGGGCATAGTGCCCACCAGGGGGATATCCATGTGGCCGTAGTTCATATCATAAAAATGCAGGGAGAGCTGATCCATGGCTTCCACGGGTACCAGGTAGACACAGGTCCCCCTCACAGGCTTTTTCGGATTAAGGGCCACTGCGTCCTCACCAGGAATAGTCAGGGGCGCTGCTGTCAGCCAGGTAGCCGGAGAGAGCGTCATCATCTGCGAGCGGTTCCAGCGCAGGAACAGATGGCGCTTGAGGTCCGGAATCAGGTAGGTGGGGACCATTTTCTTAAGTTCCCCTTTGGTGGCCGCGCTGCTACCCAGCCAGGCCGCCGGGTGATTGGCGCCGTCCGGGTACACCCTGACATCCTGAACCGGCAGAATGTTTTTCATCTCCATGGTCAGGGCCAGAAAACGCTTGTCCGACGGGGGCTTTACCCCCCGCAGCCGATTCATGAACAGGGCTTCTTTTACTTCTATGGAAGCCGCTTTGTTGGCGCCGGTCACCCCGATGGAAAGTCGTTCTGAAATCTGCGCGTCCCGGACGGGGACACTGTCCCCGGTGACCAGGTCCGCTATTTCACCGTTATAGCGGGACTTGAGTTTCTTAAAATGGAAGGCAATGCTTGCCGGTACCTCGACGGTTTTATCGGTTTTAAGCTGGGGGAATTCAACCTGTTTAGAATCTGCAAAAGCAAGATTGCGGCCTGACTTCTCTCGATGTTTCACCGTCAGCTGGAGCAGGGTCTTGGTGCTGCCTGTATTCTCTGATGCCTGGCGGATTTCATTTGTAAGATCGATAAAGGCTGACTTCAGGGCCGCCGGGTCCTCGGTGAGCACATAACGCCCCCCTGTTTTCCGGGCGGCATGTTTAAAGGCTTTCTCGCCGAGATCAGAGCCGATCCCGATCCAGAGGCAGCGGATTTTTTCATCCTTAAGACGGCCGAGAAGAGTCTCGAAAACCTTGCGTTCATCTTCAGCCACATCCAGGGCGGCATCTGTTATAAAAACCATGGTTCGCTTGCTTGAGGGAACCGCTGACTGTGCTTTCAGAGCAGTTTCAACCGCTCCCAGGATATCCGTGCCGTCGGCAGTTCCGCGTAGCATACTGATGCTGCGCAGCAGGTCTGCCTTGCGATCCGTCATCACCTGGTTAAGATAGATAATCCCGTCAAAACTTATCACTTGGCCCAGGACGGTATCGGGAAGGCCGAGAATAAAGTCGTGGAGAAGCTCCCCGACCTTGTCGTTGCGAAACCCGTTTCCTTCGGGCAGGGGTGTGTCCATTGACCCGCTGACATCCACCACGTAGCTGATGACCGGCACATCTGACAGCCTGTTCTTTTCAGGGCGACGGTATTTAACCTCGAAGGTATTACCCAGATTGCTGTTGATAAGAGCAAACACCTCCCGGAGGGCTTTCTGATTTTCTGCGGGGAAGTACTGCCCACCTGACAGCGATGCGATCCGGGGCAAAGTGTCACGATCGTGGTTCTTGCCGAAACCGATGGTAAACACCGGAATGCCGGCTTCTGCAACGGCACTGAGCACCTGTTTTTTGGTAGCCTTGCTGCCCGGGCCGGTGTCGTTCCAGTTGGCGTCGAATCCATCGGTAAAGACCAGCAGGGCCGGACGTTTGGAGTCCTTGAGCATATTCAGACCCAGCAACACCGAATCGTTAAGGGAAGTGGCCCCGTTGGCTTTGACCGCCTTGAGGCTTTTCAATACCTGGGCCTTGGTTGTTCCCTTGAGAAGTTTGGGTTTGGTGTCAAAGTCCACAACACGGATGGCAGCATTGTCCGGCAGCGATTTTATAAAGCTTTGCGTGGCCACTAGGGCTTTTGTCATCTGCCCCTTCATTGACCCGGAGGAATCCAGCAGCAGCACGATATCCAGAGGGGTTTTACTCGGATTGACCGCCAGGATCTTTGTGGCAACGCCGCCTTCCAGGATCTCAATGTTTTCCCGGGCGGGTTTCACGCCTCTGGCGTCTTTACCCAGCAGGCTGAAGGTAATACCAGCAGTATCCCCGGCAACGGAAGCGGCGTTAATTTTAAGGCCGCCATCCCCTGTAACGCCAAAAACAGTGGTCATTGACAAGGGCCACTGGAGCACCGTCTCCTCGCCTGAGTTGACCGGGATATGACGCGCCTGGAGAACATTGGCCAGGGCCTGGTCCCGGGGCTGCACCACCACCTTCCACAGACCGGCCGGAACCCGCAGGTAAATATCACCGTCCGGAGTCAAATCTCCGTTGGTAAACAGACCCTGACCACCGGGGTATTCCGGATGGCTGACTGATACGCCACCTCTGACATATTCCGGTTCAATTTTTGCCCGGCCGTAGGGAACGTTCTTGATCCGCAGGGCACCCACAGCCTCACCCATCTTGACCTTCGGCACGGGAACCGGGTTTTCCACCAGGCTGACCGTGACTTCCGTAAGGGACGCATCGTAACGCCGGGACAGGTGAAAAATACATTTGCCTTTGTCCTGGGGCAGGTTGTCGATCATCAGGCGCTGACCTCTTTTTGCATCCCAGGACCAGGCATGATCCCTGCTTTTCCGGTAAAATCCGGCCCCTGTTTCCACATTAGCGTGCAGGTTGACTATACCGTCAGGCACGGTGACAAACAGGGTGTTGAATCTATCGCCCTGGATGTCGATATAAAAAAAGTCGTCGACTTTGGCCCCCTTGCCCAGTTTGAAAGTGAGGGCCTTTCCCGCTTTCAGGCGGTTTTCCTTAATGACTGTCAGGTCAAGGTAACTCCTCAGGTCCGCAATCCCCCACCAGATCTCAGCTTCTCCGTTTTCAACAGAAAAGATGACCTTGTCCTCGTTTTCCTGTTGGATAGTGGCATTGATCGACTTGAGATAGGGCAGCAGGGTTTGCTTCATTTCAGCGGCGTTGTTGCCGGTGGTCATTCTCATATACCAGTATTCACCCCGGATCTTCACCCGGACTACCTTACCGTCGAGAGCCGGCAATTCAAGTTCTCTAGATTGATCCGGGCTATGATTGATATCCCTGTACACCGCAAGATCACCGGCCGGATTTATGAAGGGTATCGGAATTTTCGAAAGGTCAACTTTCGAGAAAGAAAAAGATGGAAGAAAAAAAATGGAGGACAAGATAACAAAATAGACACAGAACCGCCGGTAACAAAGCATGAGTATCTCCTTTTTATAACGTGGAGCCGTTTTAGTTACGATAGGGTTCACGGTTTAAGGTTAGACTGGTGATTCAGGGTTCGATTCCGATACAAATACCGACTAACCGTGAACCGTGAACCAGACAGCCTGAGTAGTTATCCTTTACTTAAATATTTTTTTGAACATGTTACGTACGCCCTCTCGAACCTCCTGCACTGTTGAATCTTTGGTTTCATCCTTGGCGGCATTTTCGGAGTCCTTTGCGATGTCGCTAAAAAACCCGCCCTTCTTTTCGCTGCTCTGACCTGTGGAGGATGATTTGACCTGAGGTGGTGGAGACGAAGGGCCGCGCATGTTTACCATTTTTACCCCTTCGGGCAGTTCATACCAGGCCGGACTAAACGACTTCTTTTCCAGGCTTTGCAGCTTAAGCTCGCTACCGGATCGCAAAA
>DAOVJK010000161.1 GCA_030673265.1 Pseudomonadota bacterium
ACTGGTACTATTTTCCAGACAATCGCAAAAAGAATATCGGATGAAATAAAATGATCGAAGTAATGCTTTATGGATTTAGCGGTGGAAAGACCGTGTGTACTGTAATCTTTACAGCTTGAGATGCGTAATTAGAACAGTGAAATATATAGCAAAACCTTAATACTAGCAAATACATACTTGGGAAAACTTCATGTCCTCCAACGACAGAAGTCTATTACATCACTTAATTTTAGATAGTATACCGGTGGCCGTGGTGACCATGGACTACGACTTCACAGTTACTTCTTTTAATAACCGAGCCGAGGAATTAACTGGATACTCAGCTACCGAAGCAATAGGGCGGCTATACTATGAGATACTGCACCGCAGCAGGTGTGAACACGGCTGTCCAATCCAAACAGCCCAAGGTAAACAGGGAGTTGACAATGGTGTTGAACAGCGTTGAATATTGACCCCAAAATAGCGTCATAATTGACCCCCTGGAAAACCAAATTACTTTCGGTTTTAAAGTCCTTAAGCCAGCCTGAGGTGGATTTAGAGAGAAAAAGATATTCCGCATTGACCAATAACTAATGGTAATGTTTCACTCTGAGAGGGGTCAATATTGGAAGCTGTTTGACACCTCTCATTAATAACCGTGCTTAAAAGAAGAGTTCAGGCCAGTTGTTTGTTACCAGGTTGTCGTTATAGCTTTTATATGTTTCAGCAAAGATCAGTCATGTGGAGAAAAGCGGGTTAAGGGGCCGTTTGGCTCTTTTGGCTGAAAAATATTTTATTTGATCTCTTACTCAACCAGGCCAGCCGCCCGGTCCAGCATGGTTGCCAGGCCGCCGTCTTCTTCGGGGGTGTAGCCGCAAACCTCCTGCCAGATCTCGTCGCTTTCCATACACATATAGATACAGGTGTTGGTGGCGGCGTACTTTTTTAATTCCTCATAAATTAGTTTGTACATCTCGACCCGCAGGGTCCGGAAGTAACGGAACTTGTTATCCAGTCCCAGAACGAATTCATTGTAAAAAAATCCTGAATTTGGAAAACGGGCTGTGGCTATGCTTTTTAGATTGGGCAGAAACCGCAAGGCACCCATGCTGATCCAGACGATACTTGCCGCCGGCACCTTCTCAAAAAGCTGTTTGATGGTTTGCCGGTAGCCCTCCTGCCAGCCGGGATGGTGGATAATCGGGTCGAAATGAAAAGCCAGTCGGTAGCCCATTTTAGCGCATTGAGCTGCAGCGCTTAAGCGTTGGTCAAGGCTGGCTGTTTTGAGTTCTTCATTCTGCATGATTGGCGGACTGTTCAGCGACCAGGCGACGATGGTGCGGCCATTGTGTTCAAGATTCTTCAGATTCTCGATATAGTCGGTCTTGGTCTTCAGTTCCAGCACCGCCTTGGGCTGGTCCCGCATGAAACTGACCAGCTCCCGGCTCAGGCAAGTGAGGCTGTCCAGGGCCAGGCTGTCGGTGAATTCGCCGGTGCCGATCCGCCAGACCCGCTCTGGTTCAGCGCTGAAGGCCTCGGTTAATTCACGGAAGAGGTCATCGGTGTTTACGAAAAAAGAGAGCCAGGGGTTGTTCAGGTAGGCCTGCAGGATGCAGTAGACGCACTCCATCGGGCAGTTCATGCCAATATTAAGAACTTGATAATCGCAACACCGGTATTCACGGGTGGCCGGGCAGGCCTTTAAAAAGCGTCCGCGGTTGCGGCCGAGGAGCAGGATCTGCTTGCCCTTGGTCAGGCCGGTGGCAAAGTCTTTGTCAATGCCAAGCAGATCTTGATCAAACATCTCATTATCGGCAACGATCTCGGTCGGGATATCGCCGAGCCGGGCCAGGATACGCTGGGTGTAGGGTTCATCGGCGACTGCCTGTTCAACCAGCACTTGTCTGATCTGGCCGACCGGCCCCCTGGAAGGATCGTAAGCTGTTCTGGCTTTTTTATTGCTCATGGGTCAAGAGAATACCTTAAATGGTTCTGGCGGCAACAAATTTCAACGCCACATATTTAAGGTGAGAAATATTTGCGGATCAAACCGGTTATGACAGGTGGCGATGCCACGATGTGGCATCTGTCGTTTTGCCGGATTTTGAGCTCTTTGTCTTTTCTACTTGACTTGGTAAACCTAAAAATGGTGTCATATTGCACCGCGTTGGTTGATCGGCTCAGGCCGACATTATTTCATAACCGACATTTACATAGATGGGAAACTAGGTACATCACTTGTGCCGGCCTCATTGTGAGACCGACCATAACTTAATTTCGATGAGGGCTTCCATGGATGATCGGAGCTTTGAGAAGGTAAGGGGAAGGTTGCTCGGCGTTTCACGCCGTGATTTTATGAAGTTCTGTACGGCTATGGCCGCCAGTATGGGGTTGCCGCTTTCGATGGCACCCAGGATTGCCAATGCGGTTACCTCAGCCAAGAGAGCGCCGGTCATCTGGCTTTCCGGTCAGGGTTGTACTGGTTGTACCGAAAGCCTGTTGCGGCCCTCGCATCCCACCCTTGAACATCTGATCCTTGATCTCATCTCACTGGATTATAATGAGACCTTAAACGTCGGGGCCGGCCATCAGGCCGAGGCGGCGATGAACAAGTCCATCGAGGAAAACCATGGAAAATTCATCCTGGTTGTCGAAGGTGCTATCCCGCTTAAAGATGGCGGCGTTTACTGCCAGGTTGCCGGGCGGCCCTTTGTCGACACAGTGAAAGAGACGGCAGCCAAGGCCGCAGCGATAGTCGCAATCGGTTCCTGTGCCTCCTGGGGAGGAATTCCTGCAGCGGAACCGAATCCTACCGGCGCCACCGGTCTGCCTGAGGTACTCAAGGGCTCGACCGTGGTTACCATTCCCGGTTGCCCTCCCAACGCCTATAATTTCTTGTCTACCGTCATTCATTTCCTGACCTTTAACAAATTGCCGGCCCTCGATGATAAGGGGCGGCCCAAATTCGCCTATGGTCGGCTCATTCATGCAAATTGCGAGCGGCGGCCCCATTTTGATAATGGCCGTTTTGCCCTCAAGTTCGGCGACGAGGGGCACCGTTTGGGTTATTGCCTCTATAAGCTGGGCTGTAAGGGGCCGATGACCTATGCCAACTGTCCGTCGGTTCTATTCTGTGACGTCGGTTCCGGAGCCTGGCCGGTTGGGACCGGGCACCCATGTTTCGGTTGTACCGAGGAGGGTGTCGGTTTTACGATCCCGCTCCATACCCAGGCCGATGTCAGCCACTTTACTCCTGCTGCTGCCCATCCGCCGATTGTTGAGGATCAAGGTTCGGCTGTGACTCCCGGGGCTGCGGCGTTGTTGGCCGGAGTGGCCGGTGCTGCCATCGGGGCCGGGGCAGTTGCGGCCAAGAAGCTTGGGGAAATAGAATCTGACAAAGAGCAATCCTGACAGGAGGCATTAGCCATGAGAATCAGGCGAAGAGACTTTCTGAAGGGGGTTGTCTCCGGTACCGCTCTGACGGTATTGGGCCGACCGGAACTGGCTGCGGCGGCGCACCGGGGTCGGCGGGATACTCCCGGCGCCCTCGGCATCCTCTATGATGCGACCCTGTGTATCGGTTGCCAGTCATGCGTGGTGGCCTGCAAAAAAGCGAACGACATGCCTCCCGAGCATTCCGGTTCCGAAGGTATCTGGGACAATCCCCGGAATCTGTCGGCCTCTACCATGAACATCATCAAAAAATATCAGCATGGCGACGGTCGACAGAAAGACGATAGCAACGGTTATTCATTTGTTAAGCGACAATGCATGCACTGTCTGGAGCCCTCCTGTGTCTCAGCCTGTCCGGTCTCGGCGTTGACCAAGGACGAAGAAACCGGCCTGGTCCGTTATAACAAGGATAACTGCATTGGCTGCCGTTACTGCCAGGTGGCCTGTCCATTTAATATCCCTAAATTCGAGTGGGACTCTCCCACTCCGGAGATTGTTAAATGCCAGCTCTGTTCCCATCTTCTCGAAAAGGGCGGAATCTCGGCTTGCTGTTCGTTTTGTCCGACCGGCGCCTCGCTTTTCGGGCCGGTATCAGAACTGCTCAGGGAGGCGAACCGGCGGCTTCATATGGAACCGGGTGAGTCCTATGAGTTTCCGGTCGCTGATATCTCCGGCCGAACCCCGTCCCAGGTCCAGGTTCACAAAGCCGGCACTTATGTCTCCCATATTTATGGGGAGCACGAGGTTGGCGGGACCCAGGTCCTCTATATGGCCGGAGTCCCCTTCGAGAAACTTGGTTTTCCAGAGTTGCCGGACGAATCATATGCCATGATCTCGGATGGCATTCAATATGCGATCTACAAAGGCATGATTTACCCCGTAGCTGTTCTTGGCGGCCTACTGTATATGGTCAGCAAACGAAGCGGCGGCGATAAAGGGGAAAAATAAAGTTTTTGACGATCTTACAGTTGAGGAGCAATACTCATGAATGAAGCAAAACCGATTGGAGGAAAGATTTGGACGATGCCGTTTCTGTTCCTCACCGCGATTGTGATTTTGGCTGTTTTCTTCCTGGCAGAGCGATTCCTGTTCGGTCTCGGGTCTGTCACCAATATGAACGACAGTTACCCCTGGGGGATCTGGATCGCCTATGACGTGGTGATCGGCACCGCCTTCGCCTGCGGCGGTTACTCGATGGCTCTGTTGGTTTATGTGTTCAACAAGGGGGAGTATCACCCTCTGGTCAGGCCGGCTCTGCTGGCCAGTCTTTTCGGCTACACCCTGGCCGGCGTTTCGGTCATCTTTGATATTGGCCGTTACTGGCAGGCCTACAATATTATGATTCCCAGTAAGATGAACTTTCATTCGGTTCTGCTGGAAGTGGCCCTCTGTATCGGCACCTATGTTCTGGTGCTGTGGGTCGAGTTTGCCCCGGCTGTTCTGGAAAAAGTCAGGGCCGAGCGACAGCTTGCCAAGCTTAACAAGGTGATCTTTGTTTTTATCGCTCTGGGTGTGCTGCTGCCGTCCATGCATCAATCCTCCCTGGGCACCATGATGCTTGCTGCCGGTCATAAGTTGTCGCCGTTATGGTGGTCCAAGTCTTTGCCCATGTTGTTCCTGATTTCGGCTATGACCATCGGTTATGCGGTGGTGGTCTTCGAGTCAACAGTTGCCGCCCTGGCCTTTAAACGCCCACTGGAGACCGGGATGTTGAGTAAACTGTCCGGTTTGATCCCCTGGTTGCTGGGCGGCTATCTCCTGGTCCGTTTGCAGGATATTAATGGTGCCGGTCTGTTGCCACTGGCCTTTTCCGGCGGCCTGCAGGGCAACATGTTTTTACTGGAGAATCTCCTGCTGCTGGGGGCTCTGCTTCTCCTCATTTATCCGATTAATCGCAGTTCTCCCAGAATGTTGTTCATCGCGGCGCTGCTGATCATGGCGGGTGGCGGCTTGTATCGGTTGAATGTTTACCTGATCGGTTATGACCCGGGCACCGGTTTTCATTACTTCCCCTCGGCACCCGAGTTACTGGTGACCTTTGCGTTGATCGCCGTTGAGATCATGGGTTATACCTGGTTCGTGAAACGCTTTCCGGTGCTGCCAGCAGTTAAACATGCCTGAAAAGTCAGGATTAATATAAGGAGAACTGAGAATGGCTAAAAGAATTGTTATTGATCCGATCACCAGGATTGAAGGTCATTTGCGGATAGATTGTGAGATCGACAAAGGTATGGTGACTAACGCCTGGTCTTCCGGGACCATGTGGCGCGGGATCGAGAAGATCCTTGAAGGTCGGGATCCCCGGGAAGCCTGGATCTTTACCCAGAGAATCTGCGGGGTCTGCACCACGGTTCACGCCATTACTTCGGTGCGGGCGGTTGAGAATGCCCTCGATCTTGAAGTGCCGATGAATGCCCAATACATCAGGAACATGATTATTGCGGCCCATAGCATTTTTGATCATATCGTCCATTTTTACCATCTTTCGGCCCTCGACTGGGTTGATATTGTCTCGGCCACCAAGGCAGATCCCAAAGCCACGGCCAAACTGGCCCAGAGCCTGTCGCCCTGGCCCCATAACAGCGCCCAGGATCTTAAAGCGGTCAAAGATAAACTGACCTCATTTGTCAGTACCGGCCAGCTTGGGGTTTTTGCCAGCGGCTATTGGGGCCACCCGGCCATGAAATTGACGCCTGAAGTAAATCTACTGGCGGCGACCCATTATTTTCAGGCCCTTGATTATCAACGGCGGATCAATAAAGTTGTAGCGATCCTCGGCAGCAAGACTCCGCACATCCAGAACCTTGCCGTCGGCGGGGTCTCAAATCCGATCAATCCGGACAGCCAGTCGACCCTGACGGTCGAAAGGCTTTATTACATCAAGACCCTGATTGATGACATTGGCGCCTTTATAAATGATGTTTATATGGTAGATGTCGGCGCAGTTGGGGCATTCTATGCGGATTGGACTCAATATGGCAAGGGCGTAACCAATTATCTGAGTGTGCCCGATATGCCGATGGATACCAAGGGCACTATGTTTGAGCTGCCTGGTGGTTATATTGCCGATGGAGATCTTGGAAGTTTCCAGAAAATAGATACTTTTGGCAACGAGATGTTCAAGACCAATGTCAAGGAGTCCATCAAACATTCCTGGTATGCCGGCGATTGGGACCGTCATCCCTGGGAGGAAGAGACGGAACCGAACTATACTGCGTACGATGATAAAGCCAAATACTCCTGGGTTAAGTCTCCGACATTCAAGGGGAAGCCTGCTCAGGTTGGTCCGTTGGCCAATGTCTTGGCCATGTTTGCCGCCGGGCATGGCCCGACCAAGAAGCATGCTACCAAGTTGCTTGGGCTCGTCAGCAAGCTGGCCGGGACCGAAGTCGGCCTCAGTGCTTTGCATTCGACTATTGGTCGGCATGCGGCCCGAGCGGTTCGGACCGCCGTTCTGCATGAGACTCTTCTTACCCAGTGGCAGCATTTGATCAATAATATCGGCTC
>DAOVJK010000230.1 GCA_030673265.1 Pseudomonadota bacterium
AAAAGTCATTTTAACTGATTGTACTTGTGTGTTAAACCTTTGGTTTGCTGTGGAATAACAATTTGTACCAAATGAAATACATGGTTTGTTTTTCAGATAGCGCAGACTTCGAAACTACTCACCCTGCGGGCCAGCCGATATATCCGTATAGCACCTCTCAGGGGGGTATTGTACAGAATCTGCTGTATAAGGCTTTCAGCATACTAAAGTATCGGAGTCTCCCTCTGGCCGCTTACCTGCTGAAAACATCATACTTTGCCTATCGAGCGTTTCGCAATCGGGCATCTCGACTGGTGCAATATACGGGCTAATCCGCTCATCCCGACCAGTTTTTTTAAGGGTTTTCGGTTTTTGACGGAAACCCTTTTTATCTGGTGATTACCCCCAGCTTTTTTCGGACATCGTAATAGATGGCGTAGAGGGTGGGATTGAGGAGCAGGATCACTATGGTGGAGAAGAGGATGCCGTAGCCCAGCGAGATAGCCATGGGCACTAGAAAACGGGCCTGGATCGATTGCTCGAAGATCATCGGCGCCAGACCGAAGAAAGTGGTAAAGGCGGTGAGAATGATCGGCCGGAACCGGCGGATTGCCGCCTTGTAGGCTGCTTCGATGGGTTCCTCCCCTTCATCGGTCAGGCGGTTGGCCGTCACCGTGAAGACCAGGCCACCGTTTACCACAATGCCACAGAGGGCGATCATCCCGAAGATACTGATGATGCTCAAATCGTAGCCCATGATGATATGGCCGAGCAGGGCGCTGACCAGGCCGAAAGGAATGCTGACCATGATCAGCATGCCCTGTGCATAGCTTCTGAACAGGGCGGCCAGCAGACAGAAGATCGCCGGCAGGGCGAAACATATTCCGTACAGCAGGTTTTTTACCGCCTTGCGTTGCTCACGCTGGCGACCCTGGAAGGAGTATCTGAGGCCGGAATATCTGGCCAGCAAGTCAGGCATATAATTCTCTTTGAGACTGGCCAGAACCATGTTTTCGTTGGCTTGGCCCGGCACCACGTTGGCGGTGACATTCAGGACCCGTTTGCCGTCAACTCTGGTTATCTCGGTATAAGCCCGGTTATGGGTGAGACTTGCCGCATCTTTAAGAGGGATCTCACCGCCGTCCGGGGTGCGGATCAGCAGCTGTTCAAGATTAAAGAGGGAGTCTCTTTCCGATGCCGGCAGCCGGACCATGACCTTGATCTCATCGCGACCCCGCTGTTGTCTCAGCGCCTCGGCCCCGTAAAAAGAATGGCGGAGCTGACTACCGAGATCCTTGGCCGTCAGTCCCATGGAGCGCCCCTCCGGACGCATCTTGAAGTCAAGCTGCGGTTTGCCCTTGGCGAAACCGTCATTTATATCGGTGACGCCGCTGAAATTGGCCAGACTGTCGGCCAGGTTGGCAGCGGCCAGCTCCAGGGTAGCGGGGTCGGGATGGGTCAACTCGACATTGATGGCAGAGGAACCTCCCGGCCCGACCAGATAATCGAAGAACAACTTTTCCAGCCCTTCGATTTCACCGACCTCCTGACGCCAGACCTTGCTGAATTCCCGGGTGGAGATTGTCCGCTCATTCTGGGCGACCAGGTTGATGGTGATTTCGGCGGTGTTACTGCCCCGGCGACCGATATCGGTCATGATCCCCACCATGATTTCCCGGCCGCCGCTCTTTTCTATCGCCCGCATGCCGCTTTGCTCAACCTGGCGGGCAATTTTCCGGACCTCGTCAAGGCTGGTACCGAACGGCAGTTCTATCTCGGCATCGATCCGGTCTGTCTCGATCCGGGGCCGGAATGAAAAATTTATCCAGCCGCTGTCCCAGTATGCATATGAGATAGACAGCACCGCTACGGCCAACAGGGCAATAACGTATCGGGAATTAAGGCAGAAGCGCAGCGTAGGGCAATAGATTTCACTTATGAACCGGTCCAGTTGCTTACCGCAATAAGCGGGGACGGTGTTCACCAGGCCAAGTAAACCACCGGTTCTGTTCTTGCCGTCATAGGTCAGATGGGCCGGCAGAATGAACATGCATTCGATCAGGGAGATCACAAAAACGGCGATCACCACGGCCGGAAGAATAGCGAAGAAGCGACCGGTCGAGCCGGGAATGAAGAGCAGGGGCGTAAAGGCTATTATATTGGTGGCCACCGCGATCATCACCGGGGCCGCCATTTCCCGCACTCCGGCGATTGAGGCGGCCAGCGGCGAAAGCCCCCCCTGTTTTTTATGGTAGAAAATATTTTCACCCACCACCACGGCATCGTCAACGACGATGCCCAGGGTGATGATGAAGGCGAACATCGAAACCATGTTAATGGTCCCGCCGATCCCGACCAGGATGATAAAGGAGCCGACAATGGAGATCGGCACTCCCATTGAAACCCAGAAGGCCAGGCGAGGTTCAAGAAAAAGGCCCAGGGTCAGCAGGACGAGGATAAGGCCCAGGGCGCCGTTACCAAGCAACAGGTTAAGGCGGTCCTGATAGAGCTTCGAACGATCGTTATAAGTGACCAGGCCCAGGCCCGGCGGCAAGGTGGGAGTAAGGGCGTCGATGTAGCCCTGGACGGCCCGGGAAATATCCTGCGGAGTCTGCTCTCCGGTCCGGTAAACGAAAAAATGAATCGCCCGTTTACCGTTATAATAGGCTTCCCTGGTCGTATCGGCAAAACTTTCGCTGATCGTTGCTACTTCACCGAGTCGAACCTCGGTCCCGTCATCCTGGCTGATCAGGACGATATCGGCAAATTCATCGGCGAACTCCCGCTTCTCTAAAGTGCGCAGTAAGACCTCGCCGCCCTTGGCCTTGATGCCGCCGCCGGGGACGTCAACCGCCCTCTGGCGAACCTGCTCGGCAATGGTTCCCAGGGTCAGTCCGTATGAACTGAGAGTAGCCTGGGGAATTTCTATGGCCAGTTCCGGCTGGCGGATCCCCCGTAACTCCACCTGGGTGATCTCCGGCAGATCGGTGAGGTCGTCACGAACGGACTGGGCCAGATCGTACAGGGTCCTTTCATCGACCTCGCCATAGAGGGCGATCCTGACCACGCCGCGCCGTCTGCTCCGCAGGCTTATCGAAGGCTTTTCTGCGTCATCCGGCAGGGAGCTGATCCGGTCCACCGCACTTTTTATTTCCTGGAGGCTCTTATCGCCATTGGCGCCGGTCAGCAGTTCGATGTTTAGAGAGGCCCGCCCTTCCTGGGCAACGGCGATAACCCTTTCAATATCATCAAGGGCCCGGACCTCTTCCTCGATGGCCAGCACAACCCCCTCTTCAACCTCTTCCGGACTGGTGCCGGGGTAGCTTACCGAGATAGTCACTATGTCGAGATCGTACTCCGGGAAGACCTCCTGGGTAATGGTGGAGGCGGCAATCAGGCCGCCGACCAGAAAGGCCAGCATCAGCAGGTTGGCGGCAACGTGGTTTCTGGCCATCCAGCCTAATAAAGATTTCCCGCCCGATTCATCCTTAATCATTGCGGGGTCCTTCTTCAGTGACCCTTAAGGCCATGCCGGGCAGAGGCGTCTGGATGCGGCTGGTGATGATTTTTTCGCCCGCGTCAATATTCATGCTGACCAGCAGTTCGTCTTTCCGGCGCCATTTAATTTTGGCCTGGCGGATGTCCAGTTTTCCCTGACGATTCCGGACCCAGACCTGGTTATTGCCGCGGATTGCCGGTCTGGGGATAGAGTAAACATTTTCCAGGATGCCACCTGCTATTTCGACCCGGACGTAGCTGCCCAGCAGAATTTTGGCTTGGGCCGAAGAGCCGGAGCCCTTTTTCGGCTGTTGCAGCGCAAGCGGGTCTTCAATGGTAATCAGGACTCTGGCCATGCGCCCCTTGGGGTCAAGCTCGCCAAGCAGTTTAAAGAGATGGCCATCCCTGGTGAGCGGGGTATTGCTGCTGTCATCAAGGATGACCTTAACCCGGCTGCCTATTTCGTGTTGGCCATTCGGGAATTTCAGTCTGGAAAGTTCAGCCGGCGATACCGAAACCTGGATCCAGAACAGATCGGTTCCCACCAGCCTGGCGATCGGGGTCTGCTGCCCGACCCACTGACCGGTTTCGGCAAACTGTTCAAGGACCAGGGCGTTAAAGGGGGCCTTGATAACCGTCCGCTTTTTGGCAAGCTCGGCCGTGTCCAGCCGACTTTGTGCTGCCGCAAGTTTCGCTTCGGCATTTTTCAGGTGGGGTTCCCGCAGGGCCAATTTCCTGCTTGCTTCTATCGCGGCGCTGTTCTTCTCAAACAACTGCCACTCGCGGCGGGCGATGATCTGCTTGCCCCGTTCAATCTCGAGCTGATACTCGGCTTCAACCACTTCCGCCTGGCGTTCCCTGACCTGCAGTTCATAATCAATCGGGTCGATCTGGGCAAGGAACGCGCCCTGGCCGATAATGCCGCCGGGGACCAGTTCGGGATTGATGGCGGTCAACCGGCCTTCAACCTCGGATGACAGAGTGATCTTTCGGGCCGGTATCACCGTCCCGAAGGCCTCAACCGACACCGGCTGATCGGCAGGGCTGATCTCGATCACCGAGACGATGGGCACCGGTCTCTGCGGCCGGGTTTTCTGGGTTTTCGGCCGGAAGGCATACAGTAAGGAGGCAATACCGACCGTCACGGTCAGGATCACGAGCGAAGAAACGATTTTTCCGGGTATTTTCATGGTCAGTGTTCCTTTCCGGGTATGGCAAGAAAATCAGTTCCGCCCAGGGCGCGGTAGAGGTGCACCCTGGTGATCAGTAATTGTCTGTTCTGGATCAGCACTTCTCTTTCCAGTCGTTGTAAGGACTGCAGGGCAGTAAGGACCGGCAGATAATCGGTAAGGCCCTGCATATAACGGTTGCGGGTTTCAGTAAGATTAGCCCTGGCAATCTGCAGATGATCGGTGAGTGAGGCGAGCAGTTCCGTCTGGTACTTCTCCTGCCAGATCCCGTTTTCGGTCTCTTCAATGGCGGTCAGAAAAGTCTGGGTGTAGGTAGCGACGAGTTCTTCCAGATAATACTTACGTTTGGCCACTTCGCTCTTTCTTTTCCCCCAGTCGATGAGCGGCATGAAAATATCACCCATAATTGACATGAAAAAATTGTCGGCGGAAAAACTGGCTCCGGAATAGCCGGTGCTGCCCGTCAGGTTGAGCCGGGGCAGACGATCGGCAACGGCCTCAGCAATCTTCTGATCAGCGGCGAGCAGTTGAGCATGGAT
>DAOVJK010000067.1 GCA_030673265.1 Pseudomonadota bacterium
CTTTCGGGGTCTTTAATCGCCCGGGAAAAGACAAAATGCTCTCCGCGATGCATCTTTGTATCAAGCCCCTTGTCATCGCAATAGGACTGGAGCGTGGCCATGCCGCCGTTCGCTAACCAGATGCCGATCATGGCGTGGTTTTTCTTCTTCCACTCCAGGATCATTTCCTCATGGTTTCCCCGCAGGGCGATTAAATTATATTCCTGTTGGAGGCGGATGAGCCGGCTCACCACTTCCTTTGACTGGTGGCCTCGATCAATATAGTCGCCAAGGGTGATGATGAGATCGTCTTGATCCGGCTGGAGGGTGTTTAAAAGCAGATCGAAGGCCCGGTAGCAGCCATGAATATCACCAATGACCAGCAGGCGCCCGGTTGGGTTGGTTCCGGCCGCCTGGTGGAAGGTCATTTCTGCGGGCCTCGGCTCGATTGCCAAAAGTAAGGCGCTAAAGACAAAAATCCATCAGGAACCAGGCTTGTTGCCAGCATGACCGTATTAATGTCCCGATGCTCAAGCCAGGTCGGCGTACTTCTGCTGGTGTCTGCAAGCCAGAAATTTGCAATTTTTTCAGCAAGGCCTTGATATCTCGTGAGGCTCTCGACATGGGCCAGCAGGAGCCCGGCCTTCTTGAACCGCGCCGCTTTTTCCCCGAGCAATGATTTGAGCCTTGTCACGGCGTGCAGGCCGATGGCCAGCCCCAGTTCTCTAAAGGCCAGGCGATTATCCGCCGGGAGCGCCAAAGTGTTGCCGGTGGCATAAGAATTCAGCCCTGCCATGGTCGAAACCAGCAAAGAGTCCAGCAGCTCATCCTGGGGAAAAGTGGCGCGGCCAATCATTTGCGCCAGATGATAGGCGCCACATAAAAGACTGCCGAGGCCGAGAGGATCGTCTGTAGCCCAGCTTTGTCCTTTGCAGATTGCAGCCAGTTCCTTGATCTCCTGGTCAAGAGACAGCCGTTGGTGTTCTGCCGGATCGGCCCTTGCATAGCCTTGCAGCTGACTGTAGGTGATTAGACCATCAAGGGGGTCGTGCTGGCCCATGGCTGGGACGAGAGGACGGGCGAGGTCAATGCTCATTTTCCAATGGAGATATTTCCGGCCATCAGCTGGATGGGTAAAGATAAACCTGGGGTGCACCGCCTTGGCGAGTTCCCGGGCCCACCGGTTATAAGTCGGGTCGGCGCTGACCATGCTCAGACAATTTAAGGCATGCATCCATTTTGTCAGGTAATGGTAGTATTGGCCGTCACGATCCCATTCCAACTTGTCGTCCAATGGCTCGGCAGGGCTGCGTTCATTTAACTTTTTGCCGATCCGCAAGCCGCCCGCGGTCGGATGCAGGCGGCCCTGATCCTCATCAAGACCGCTGAGCCAGCCTGAGCGGGCGTCGTCCTGCCGGTGCCGGCCGAGGGTCTGATGAACCTGGTCGACAAGCTGGAGCGCCAGGGACTTGCAGTTGTCATCACCGGTCTGCCGATAAAGTTCCAGGAAATTACAGACCGCATAGGCATCGGTCCAGAGGTAACGGTGTTGTTCTCTGCCTACCTGGGTAAGTCCAGTTTGATTGGCAAATTCTTCCATGAGCTTTTGGGCTATGGGTAATTGCGAATTGCTTTGCACCTTTTATCTCCATTGCGGAGTAAGACTGCCATCCTTCTCCAGGAGCACCTGGGTGCCGAATTTGTGCCCCTCCCTGTTCAACACATCCACCAGCCATTGGCGGTCATGCGGCGCGGGGGAGACGGTCTGAAAACGTTTTATTTGCATGGGGACCATGGTCATCTCCACGAGTTGTCCGGAAGCGGGATTGATGACCGGAAAATACATCAGGGTGAGATCGTCTCGATACTGTTCATATCCCTTGATGCCTTCATAATCATTGATGAAGTCGCCACAGCCGTACATAATGAGTTTTTCGTGATAAACTTCAAGACCCTTGAAATGATGGGATGAATGGCCGTAAAGAACATCTATCCCGGCTTCATCAATCAGTCTGTGGGCAAAACGTCTCTCGTCGGGAGAAATGTTATAGCCCCAATTCCCGCCCCAATGGAGGGAAAACAGCACGACATCGCCAGGTTGTTTGATGGCGGCCACCTCATTTTTGATGCGGAGGACCGTCTGGTCGGAGAGATCAGCCAACCGATTGACGCCTGGTGACTCTGCGCTGGGCAGCTCAGGTGACCGGAATGCCACTCGTCCCGGAACCGTAGGCCAAAACCAGGATGCGGCCCCTGTCACGGAAGGTAAAGGTTGCCGCTGCCTGCGCCCCCTGGCGGTTCTTGCCGGCACCCACTCCTTTTATACCTGCTGCGGTTAAGACATCTAACGTCTCAACCAATCCGGCCTCTCCCCAGTCAAGCACATGATTGTTGGCCAGTATGCAACAATCGATATTGGCCGCGGTCAGGCAACCAATATTGTCGGGGTGCATCCGGTAGTTGATCCCTTTAGCCAGCCAATCATTGCTCACGGTGACGCTGGTCTCCAGGTTGATAATGCGCAGATCAGGGTTGATGGTCGTCAGTACGGCCAGGGCATCACCCCAGATATAGGCAAGGTCGCGCGGCTTCGGAATAGGCCCGTTTGCCGCTTCGGCCAGTCTCACATAATCCCTGGCATCCCTGACATACGTTTCATAAAGCACCGGATCACTGGGGTGCGGCAGCACCTGATCAATACCCCTGCCGGCCATCACATCGCCGCTTAAAAAGAGAGTCAGCATGTCGTGGCGGGCAGGATGATTGTGCCCCATCTGGTCTGAGCGTGGCATCTCCAGGTCCTTCCCCTTTTCCTGCCTGACCGTTATCTCTGCAGCAATATTCTTCCAGCAGGCTCCTGCGATTACGGCCCAAAGAAGGATCGCGGCCAGGGCGTAGCGCCATATTCCCTGCATAAATTTATCCTGGATCAAATCAGGGCAAAAAGGAAGCCAAAACTTTAATTTTGTCAATCGGGGGTGGGCCACGCTAACTATCTGAACTAATAGGGAATCATTGTTGAAAACAGGCCTTTTGGGGGCCTGTAATGACGATTTTGAGGCCAGAAACGCAAATATAGGAGCTTTAATATTGACGTTTCTGATCGCAAAAAAGGGGGTATAGGGGCTAAAAACGCCTCCCCTTGGGGATATTACAATAAACTTCAACAAGTCAGTGTGACCGCCCCGATCCCAGGCACCTTTGACAGGAGTGCCACTGTTGATCAGGTTGCTGACCTGCTGGATCCTCCGTTATAGGGACGGGGTGGCCCCGCTAACTAACTGAAAGCATTAGTGGTCATTGTTGAGAACAGGCCTTTGGGGGGGGATATATGGTTTTTTCAAGGCCAAAAACGCACAGAATCCCGGGGACACCATACTTAATAAAAAACAACCTGCTTCCGCGACGCGGTTTTTATTAATCGTAGCCCCACACTACCAAATTTCTTTTACTTGAATTTCTTAGCCGCTTTCTTCATGGCCTTGCTAAGATCGTTCCAGGCAAGGTCAAGACCTTTCTTGGTGATTTTCCCGGCTTCTTCGCTGGCTGCAGCAAACTTTTGGCTTTTTTTCTTGATTGCGGCCAACATTTTCTTAAGCTTGTCAATGTCGTCCAGGAGTTCTTCTTTTCCTCCGCCCACAATATTCTTGGTCTTTTTCTCAAGAACGGCGATTTGTTCTTTAAACTCTTTGACCTCACCGGTCAATTTGGTGGTATAGATCTTTTTTTTCTTTTCCCAGCCTTTAATGGTTTTCTTTGATGGCAGGCAGGCTTCGCGCCAGCAACAGACCTTTTGACTGCAATACTCTTTGGCTGTTTCAAAGCAGGGGAAATTACCCTCCTTCGTCTGGATGGTACGGATGAGATCGCCCTTGCGCAGCTTGCCGATTTTTATATTCAAACCTTTAGCCTTTGTCTTGATTTCTGTAACGTTCATAACGTGGTCCCCACCGAATATTTTCTTTTGACTGACATTCAGTCGTTAGATTTTGCTGGATTTTTGCTTAGGCCGGTGTCTGGACTGTCAGCATCAGAACCGGATTAATTCCAAACCTACATATTAAGGTTATGACTGAAGGACTTAACTTGTCAAATTAAATTCCTGAAAATGTCTGATCCGGTAGTCAGTCTGTGGGAAAGCGAGGGGATATCCTTGTTTTGGAAAAGGGGGTGGGCAAATCTTTATTCATGACAAAAGTATATATCGCTCCCGATCCTGGCGTATTACGATAAGTTGAAGGGTAGGGCGGTCAAACTATAGGTGCCGTATATGGATCGAGGGTCAGGCTGCCCCGATTTTGTTAATATCTTTCTTAAGTTTTTTTAAAAAAGTGAATCAAACAACTTTAATTTGATTCAATCAGAATGGAATTTTCAAATCAAAAGGAGGGTTCAAACTCAAAAATAAAAACGGCAACGGTAACGCCACGTAAACTTAAAACCGAGACTATTGCGCACAACAAGTTGGGGGCGGACCAAGTCAAGTAATCCAGTAAACAGTAACAGGCTTGACATTCTGACCTTAATGATCAGCATAATAGATGCTTAAATCTTGTCCTTAATCGGTTTCTTCGTATAGGGTTTGAGTTCAAAGATCTTTTTGTGCGGATCAATCTGGATATGATAATAGCGATTCTGCGGCATGTAGATATACGGCACTTCTTCCTTGGGACGAAAAACAAAATCTGAAAGAATCATGCGGTTGACCGCACGGTGTCCGACGATCATGATGTTGTCATCATAATTGTTTAAATAAAAAACCTTTTGCAGACCCCGGTGGATACGTTCCTCCATACTGGCATAGCCCTCGCCTTCCGGATAGACATAATCATATTTATTGTGTTTCCGGTTGGTGGCAACTTCTGGCATTTGCTCACGTATTTCACTATATGTCATGCCATCGCAAACTCCGGCGTAAATCTCGTTAAACTCAGGTAAGGATATAATTGAGCAATGCTCCTGTTTCTTGGCTATCGGAGCGGCTGTCTGCAAGGTTCGCTTATAATTGCTGGTAAAAATTATTGGAATGCGTTCATTGGCAAAATAATCCGCCAGTCCATTGGCCTGGGCCAACCCCATATCCGTAAGATCCGAATTCCCGCCAATGCGATCTTCCTGGTTGAAATACGTTTCCCCGTGGCGGACCAGAAAGAGATTCCGGACAATGCGGGTGGTGATGAGATCACGGATTCTATCGTAATAGGGGAGTGAATCAGTTAGTTGCTCTTGCAGGATATATCCCTCAAAAGAATCGATCAGAATAAAGTTTCGCTCTTCATTCAATGGCTCATAAACACTCTCATAAAAGTCTATACGTTTAAGGAAACTGTCCAGGGCCTGCTCCTGGCTGAGATGACTGAATTCTTTTAAAAAGGCCTTTCGTTCAAGATTTGCTTCAAGCGCCTCTTCATCGGTATTCATGCACTCAATAAACAGGACCGGGAAATCAGGGAATGTCTTTCTTGTCAATTTCCGGCGTTGGCAGGTCACATTAGTCGCATCGATAATGGCTACTTCACCATCGCTTTTTAAAAAATCGAGGGCCAAACCCAGATTAATGCGAGCACATTTGTCCCTGAATTTTACCCCTTCCGGATTTTCAGGGGAAAACAACTCTGGGGCGGAAGTATTCTTTGGGGAAAGTTGCCGCCGGACATCGCCGTTATTGAAAATCCGCACATGGACTTCATCAAGCTCCAGGGTGCCGGCTATTTTCCGGGCCATGGTAGATTTGCCGCGGGCAGGCAATCCCACCATGGCAATGACCAGTTTTGTATCCATTTACGCTCTCCTGTCTCGGACAGCTGGGCCCGATTTGCCCCCCCTTTGCCATATTATTATGCCTGTTTCACGAAGCTGTGAATAGTTTTATTTGTAGAGAGTAAAATGTCCGATAGGCTTTTCTTTGTTCGCCGGAGTATCGCTTGGTTTTCCCGCGCAAATAAAGATTTTAATATATTGTCCCGTCCTCTTCACCAAAGACACTAGCCCGATATGAATAGATGACCGTCTCCTTGGCCTGCCAGCAGGAAGCGGGAGATCCCTGCTTTAAGCAGAGATTGGCAAGAAATTGCTCGGGGTCGGGTAGCTGCTCCCAGACTTCGGGTAAATAGGTGGATCGCCGTCCCTTGTGGATGAGGATGACCCCATCCTCATGGGGACGTAGTCTTTTCAGGTATGCATCCGGCGAATTTACCCGGATCTGGCGGGGATGTTCCAGTACGGAGATTGAAAGGCTGAGCCCTTCAAGCTCATCCTTGCTCACCGCTTTAAAGCGAGGGTCATTCACTGCCGCCTTAACTGCACAGCGCTGTATTCCTTTATAAAGGGGGCCAGAGTATATGAGCTCTCCGATGCAGCCGCGCAACTGGCCCTTTTTTTTCAGGGAGACAAAGACGCCTTTGGGAATCTCCATGACCGGGTGGGATGCCAGTAGTTCCGCGCCCGGTTCCTTGTATGTTTTGCCATCTAGATAGTCGCCGATCGTCTGTCTGGCTAGCTGCAGGAGTTGAGCTCGGGTTTCTTTTTCAAAGCGCACTGGTTTATGGAAGGCAATGGCGCCGTAACCGACCACTTTACTGTTATCACCGGTGACCATTCCTGAGTGGCGATAGGCAAGGTTGGTTGCGTCTAGCTCAAGTAGATCGGCAAGTTCAACCATGGTCATCAGGACATGGTTGCCGTCAGTGGTTGCCTTGGCAAGCGCATTTCTGTCCCTGCTCATAACAGCGTTAATTGCTTGTGAATCAAGGCGCTCGGCCTGTGCTGCCGTGTAGAAATGGGAGAGATCGACACTGAAGACAAATACCGTTTCGTCATCTGCATAATGACTTAAGGTGGTGGCAAGCTGCAGGATCTGCTCTTGGCTGAGCCGACCTAAAATCAAGGGAACAATGGTAAAGTCGGGCGACTCCGGCCTTCCTTTTAAAGCATGGAGAAAGGGCAGTTCAACCTCTACCATGTACATGGTATGGGCTTCGGGCTTTTCGGTAAACAGAGGGTCCTGGAGGAGTTTGTCGGCAACATCGTCCAAGGCTATCTCCGCTCCGGGGATTGCATAATGGCTCACCGGCGGGATCGATACCCCGCTGAACCTGGCATCGCCTGAGTGATTGGCGGCCAGGATGAAGACCCGGCGGAAATTCCTGTCAAGTTCACGAAAAGCGGCTGCCGCAACCTCGCCGCTGTAAACATATCCCGCATGGGGAACATGGATGACTTTAGCATTAGCGATGCCAACCGGCGGTTTTTTTGAGAGTAGTTGCTCCACCGCCAGGTAAAGCTTCCGGGGGTCTGCTGGGTAAAAACTGCCGGACCCAGCCGGCGGACGCACTTTTTTAGGCCCTGATCTGGTATGGAGAACCTGTTCTTTCCGGGTTAGAACGGTTGACAGGGACTTTTTCTTTGGCAAGCTGTGTCTGGCTGAGATCCAAAAGGTGAGAGCAAGGCCAATGACAAGAATACAGCTCAGCCAGACAATAAAATCTTTCATGTCCATACTCCGGGTATTTCCTCACCGCATGGGCATCGGCCGTTTTCCAGGCGGTTTTCGAGAATAATATAGCCTTTGCGCTTTATAGCCGTTTCGTTGCATGACGGGCAAATAGTATCCTGGTGCTTGCTACCAGGCACATTGCCTACATAGACAAAATGAAGACCGGCTTCCCTGGCAATCCGGTAAAATTGTTCCATGGTCTCCATAGGGGTGGGAGGAAGATTTTTGAGTTTATAGGCGCCGTGGAACCGCGATATATGCAAAGGCACTCCCGGACCCAGATTTTCAGCCAGCCAGTCACACATGGCCCGCATATCATCAAGATCGTCGGACAGGGTCGGCACAACCAGCCTGGTCACTTCCAGCCAGACCCCTTCCTGTTGCATGATTTTAAGGGTGTTAAGTACCGGCGCCAGCCTTGCCCCGCAAACTTTGCGATAAAAGCTGTCCGAAAACCCCTTGAGATCGACATTGGCCGCATCGGTGACTGCGCAGAGTTTTATTAAGGGCTGCGGATTTATATAGCCGGCGGTTACCAGGACATTTTTTATATTGTGCTGTTTTGCTCTTTCGGAGGTGTCGTAGGTATACTCGTAATAGGTCATCGGTTCTGAATAGGTATAGGCGATGGCCGGGATTGTTTTCCTGGCAACTTCATTGACCAGAACCTCCGGCATTAAATCATGATTTTGAAGATCTTCAGGTCGTGACTGGGATATTTCCCAGTTCTGACAGTTAAGGCAGCGCAGATTACAGCCGCCGGTCGCAATGGAGAGGATGGGCTGGCCCGGTAGAAAATGATAGAGCGGCTTTTTTTCCATCGGATCAAGGTGAATGGTGCAGGGATTGCCGTAGGCCAGGGTATGGAGTTTACCGGCTTTAACCACCCTGGAGCGGCAAAAACCCCGGTCATTTTCCGCCAGCAGGCACTCATGGGGGCAAAGGGTGCAGTGGATCAATTGGCCTTTATTCTTATACCATCTAGCCTCTTTCGACCATTGCCAGAGGGTCGGCGGACCATCGTTTGGAAAGCCGATGCGCAGAGCGCTGTTTTCCTCACGGCCCCAGAGATCGGGGAATGAATAGGCCGACCAGGCCAAGGCACAGGCCCCCATGCAACAGCGCTGGGCAAATTTACGGCGGCTTATGGGCTTATTCTTTGGTTCCATATCCTGGTTAGCCCTCTCTCTTCGGCTCTGGTTCATTTTTGGCCATAATCTTCTCTGCTTTCAAGACAAGCTTTGAAAAGGTGCCGACTGGGCACAGAAGTTCGCAGAAAGGTCGTTTCATGAAAAAGGCGAATAGGAGCAGTGCCGCAGCAATCAGAAGCACTAACCGGTCTGCAGCAAAAATGTTTTTATAAAATGCATTGTACCAATCAATTCCGTGCGCCTCATGGTGAACAGCATGGATTTTTACCAGGGAATAGGAAGCAGCTGTACCGATAAGGATAACTACTGGCAGAATGGCAAGGCTCTTGGGCAGAGAAAATCGTTGTTTGGATTTTTTAGACTGGCAATCGTGCAAGGTGCCAATGGGACAAAGGTTAAAGCACCAGTGCCGCTTTTCAATATTCATAATCAGGGCCGCCGGGACCAGGTAGGGACGCAGGTACCCAAATACGCATTGCCTCGGACAGACATGGCAGAAGAGGTAGGGAATTTTGAAATAACAGCGAAAAATTGGGAAAAATACTGCCAGGGAAAAGGCCAGAAATGTAAGCATGCGCCCCAAAGATATGGTCTTCGGCTGTTTAAAAAGAGATTGGCCGGGCAGGTGAAAAACATTGTCTCTGGCCACGGCCTGGAGTGTCCCGTAGGCAAGTAAAAATAACAGCGACCAGTGATACACAGGGGCAAAGGATATGGCGTAGAGATGCAGGCCGGTTCTGTTACTGGCGATAAGCGCTCCCAAAGCCAGTAATGTACCAAGAACAATAGCCAGATTTCTGGTTGACGGTTCTAGCGTTGCCGTCTTTAGAGGATAATCGCCGCTTTCTTTTGCGGTGCTGAGCCGAACTGCGGTCACGAGTTTCATGGTGCCGATCACAAAGCAGGTGCTCTTTATTCCCAAGAGGGGTACGGCAAAGGCAGAGACAATAAACGCACCGAGGGCGCTGCCCAGGAAATCCAGACTATAAAGGCGTGCCGCCGTGTCTTCAATGGTGCTGAACATCATCCTGGCCGCTGCCTGAAATTGGGCGCCCACCACAAAGCCTATGGTAAGTGTCATAAAGGGAAAGAGGAACCAGGCGGCAAGAGACTCGAGCGCCAAGGCATGCTGCTGGATAAAAATTAACAAAAAAGGCAGAGCAAGGGCGATGAAGGCCAGGAATAAATCAAGTTTTACCATGAGGGACCGCGGGTCGGCCTTGCTTTTCATGCCCCATAATACGCCTAAGGCTGTGCCTATCAAAAATGAGGTGAAAACGATGCCAAGCTGCTGATAAACATAGCCGTAAAAGGACTGAAAGGAGAAGAGCAGAATGATTTCAAGGCCCATGCCGACAAAACCACTGGTGCCAACAGCCGCTGCTGCAGGTCGGTGGTTGCTTTTGAGAATAAGGGTAGAAATACCGCAAGTGAGAATGACAATAAAGATGATCGGCAAAAAGAGACTTTCCTGGAAATGACTCAGCCAATAGCGGATCTGGATAAAATAACTGGAAGGGAAAAAATCCTCGTTGACCTTGGCATTTTCCGAAACCATCGCCTTAGCCTGAGAAATTCTGTCCTCGGATAATCGGGCCGTAAGATAGGCTTTATTGATAAATTTGGTCGTGATGCCCCGTTCTGATATGCGCTCAGCAATGTCATAGGTAAGCGGGCTGCTTGAGGCGAGAAAGATATTGCGGATGCCGGGCACAAGCAGAATGTGGTCAAAGATTTTGTCCAGCGACTGGTATATAGAAGACGAGAGAAGGCGGCTCTCCGGGTTGTTATAATTTTCAGATCCGCTCAAAGAGAAACCCAGTACCCCGTTTTGATGAAGCGCCTCTTTTACCTCTTTAAAGAAGTCCGCCGTGTAATAGCGGTTTAACTGGGCGTTCCGTGGGTCGGGCAGGTCAATAATAATCACGTCGTAAATATTTTGGACCCGCCGGATGAATTTTCTGCCGTCAATAGCATGGAAGCGGATTTTTGCGATATCTGCTTTGTGATAACGCGCTTTAACAAGATCAATAACAGCAGCGTCAATCTCAACATAATCAATGGAACGGATCGGGTATTTCAACGCTTCGGCAAGAGAGCCGGACAGACCGCCGGAAATAATGAGAATGTTTTTGGGGTCTTTATGCTGGGCCAGGCCGAAATGAACGATTTCTTCAGCCTGGATAGGGTCCTGGGTCGAACCGGATACCACGCCGTTTTCATACACGGTTATTTGCTTATTGGATTCGGTTATGGCGAGATTTCCGTATGGCGTGGTTTTATGCAGCACCAGATCCTGGCCAGGGAACATAAGACGGGCTGTTATCTGTTCAAGATTAATGGCTGAGCAAATAAGCAATGACGCTGTGCCCAAAAATATTGCCAGGAATATATATGGGCGGGAAAGCCAGAACCGGCTGACAAGTGATGCGGCCATGAGATTAATGAAAAGGAGAAACAGAAGAATCTCCGTTGGTTCGAAAAAATAAATCAGGAAAAAGCTGAATAACAGACCGCCAATGATGTCTCCAAGAACATCCAGACTGTAAACTCGGCCGATTTGGACCGCGTCTTTACCGCTGCCGGCAATGGCGGCGAAAAACGGCAATAAAAAACCGCTCATGAGACAGTAGGGGGCAAGGGCAAGAAAGGAGGAAAGAAAGGCATCCTGCATCGAGAGCATTAGACCCGGCACATAGTGCTGTTTAAGCAGGCGGATGATAAAGAGCAACAAAAGCGGGAGCAGCGCCATGGTGACCTGCAGGAAAAAGAGCAGGCGGTGGGGGCGGCGGATGAATCCGGCAAAGCGGCCCAGGTAGCAGCCGACACCGGTAAGAAAGAGCCAGTTTCCCAGAACAAGGCCCAGGACCAGTTCGTTGCCCGTGAACAGGTTGAGAAATTCACGCACCATGACGATCTGGCAAATTATCGACGAGATTCCCAGGCAGGTGACACTTAATAGAATGGCATTTTCTTTACGGGACATGGTTCCTTTTAATTTACCACAAAGCTAACTATTCAGCTAAAGTTAGAAAATGTGGTAGTAAAGATTCTGATATTGTCACAATTAAAAAGTTTCGTGATTGGTGGTGACGGTATTTATTTTGATATTGATGGATTTCAGCTCTGCAAGAAGTTATTGCGAGAGAACTTCCTGATTTCTATGATGAA
>DAOVJK010000223.1 GCA_030673265.1 Pseudomonadota bacterium
ATCATCTATTCGATGATCAAGGTCAGTAAGTTTTTCAACAAGAAGCCCATTCTGGAGAACATTTCGCTTTCCTATTTTTACGGGGCCAAGATAGGCGTTCTTGGCCTGAATGGTTCCGGCAAGAGCTGTCTTTTGCGGATCCTGGCTGCTATTGACCAGGAATTCAATGGCGAAATCCATCTTTCCCCCGGCTATTCTATCGGCTTTCTGGAGCAGGAACCCCAACTGGATGGAGATCTGACCGTCAGGGCGATAGTAGAAGAGGGTGTCCAGGAAACCGTTGACCTGCTTAAAGAATTTAATCAGATCAACGAGAAATTCTCCGAACCGATGTCAGATGACGAGATGAACGACCTGATTGAGCGGCAGGGCAAGGTCCAGGAAAAACTGGATAACCTGGATGCCTGGGACCTGGATTCCAGGCTGGAGATGGCTATGGACGCTCTGCGCTGTCCGCCAGGCGACACCAAGATCGACATTCTCTCCGGCGGGGAAAAGCGGCGGGTCGCCCTCTGCCGATTGCTTCTCAAACAACCGGACATCCTGCTACTTGACGAGCCCACCAACCATCTGGACGCTGAGACAGTGGCCTGGCTGGAGCAGCACCTGCAACGCTACGCCGGGACGGTTATCGCCGTAACCCATGATCGCTATTTCCTGGACAACGTCGCCGGTTGGATCCTGGAGCTGGATCGGGGCCGGGGCATTCCCTGGAAGGGTAATTATTCATCCTGGCTGGAACAGAAACAGAACCGGCTGGCCCAGGAAGAAAAACAGGAAAGTGACCGCCAGAAAACCATGAAACGGGAACTGGAATGGATCCGGATGTCTGCCAAGGGTCGGCATGCCAAGGGTAAGGCCAGAATCACCGCCTATGAAAAACTGCTGGATGACAGTGGCCCGGACCGTTTGAAGGAGATGCAATTATTCATTCCACCCGGCCCTCGGCTCGGCAAGTTGGTTATCGAGGCCGAAAAAGTAAAAAAAGGCTTTGGCGACCGCCTGCTGGTAGAGGACATGACCTTCTCATTACCGCCCGGCGGCATAGTCGGGGTAATCGGCCCCAATGGCGCCGGCAAGACCACCTTGTTCCGGATGATTACCGGCCAGGAGCAGCCGGACGACGGCAGCTTCAAGGTCGGAGACACCGTCAAGCTGGCCTATGTGGATCAGAGCCGGGAACTGGACCCCGATAAAACCGTCTGGGAGGTTATCTCGGATGGCCAGGAGACTATCCAACTGGGAACAAGGGAGATAAACTCCCGGGCCTATGTGGGCCGCTTTAATTTCGGCGGTACTGCCCAGCAGCAGAAAGTCGGCCTGATTTCCGGAGGACAGCGCAACCGGGTCCATCTAGCCAAGATCCTCAAAGAGGGGGCCAATGTCATCCTGTTGGACGAGCCGACCAACGATCTCGATGTCAACACCCTCCGGGCTCTGGAAGAGGCCCTGGAAAGTTTCGGCGGTTGCGCGGTCGTGATCAGCCATGATCGCTGGTTTTTGGACCGGATCGCCACCCACATTCTGGCTTTTGAAGGTGACAGCCGGGTCGTCTGGTTCGATGGTAATTATTCGGAATATGAAGAGGACCGCAAGGCCCGACTTGGCCACGAGGCCGATCAACCCCACCGGATCAAGTATCGGCATTTGACCAGAGATTGAACAACACTTTACATGGTGAACTTAAGTCATCCAGGGTGAGGCCGGAGATGATAATAGGGAATTAGGCAACCCCTTACTCTTTGTTATTTCGATGTTTATTTCTGTAGCCTCCCTGCAACCATAAGAAACAAAAAGACGGATGAGATAATTCTCATCCGTCTTTTTTTTGTCCCGTCAATTTAAGATGTACAGTAGCTACAGTTTTAAGGGCGGCTGATTTCTTATGTTGCATGTAATCTTAAGTTTAGATAATGCTAGCACCGCCCTTGTACGGCTTGCTACGAACTTTGCTCAAATTTTATTTTCATCAGATCCGGATGGATAAACTCGTAGTTTAGAATTCGTTTCACTTTTTGATTACTGATTATCTTAAAGGACTTTGTCTCTGAATCTTCAAACTCCGGAACAGGAAGCCCTGACGATTTTGCTGCCTTGGTATAGAATTCCCGTTTTGTGGGATGAGTATCGGCACAACAGTTAAACACCTCCCCCCATACGCCTTGCTCGACTATCCGGCTGATAATGCCAAGACAGTCATCACGATGAACAAGATTAACCTTAGAATCGGGATTGGTGACAACCCTTCCCGGGCCAAAAAACCTGCCGGGGGTACGACTGTAACCGATCAGCCCGCCGAACCTGACAATAGTGGTTTTGAATTTGCCACTGTTTCTGAACAGATTTTCAATTGCCAGCAGGGGACTTTGTTGCGATTCTTCACCGTCCGACTCCGAAATGGTCTGGTTATTGTCTTCATAAACAGAAGTGGAGCTGACAAGTATTACTTTTTCGATGTCGGATCGTTCTATTTCGGTTACCAGGCTGCCAAATGCATCAATATTCCCGGATGGGATGTTGATTATCAGGACATTCGCCTGAAGGAAGGTCCGGAGGTTTTCGGACAGATGCTCAATAGCAACGATGAATGGTTCGACGTTGAACGCCGACAGTTCCGCGAGCCGACTCTCCGAGGTGGTAGAAGCCTTAACCTGGTTCCCCATCGCTACAAAATGCTCAGCCAATGGCCGCCCAAGCCAACCACTTCCCAATATGCTGATAGTTTTAATGACCGCTCCTATGCATGGTATATGAACAAAAATGTTTTTGCAGCTCTTCTCAAGAGCTATTGCAGAAGGAGGGAATTACAAGAAATAAGTGTAACTCCCCCCTTTGCGAAAAACAGCCTCAATTCATCTCGAAATATTCTTCCAGCCGCACAAAGACCTCATGCCCGGCATCGTGATAACGGACATCCTGAACGTCTTCCAGTTTCTGTAATTGTTTTACAATCTGCTCCAGCTGGCCATTACCATCAACCCGTATCCATATTCTGCTCACCCTACCATCGTCGACAGGCATACATAAAATACCACCCATATTGAATGCCCGCCGGGAAAACAGGCCGCAAATATGCGACATGACTCCGGGGTGATTATTTACGGTCAGCTCCAAAACCTTCTGCTCAGGTTTGTCGGGTGTCCCTGACGATTTATGCGTCTCAGTTTTCTGCATTGTCCATACCTCCTATCATCTCTCTATTGGCACCACCGGGCGCAACCATCGGGTAGACCTCTTCATCCCGTCCGATCGGGACATGGATCAGGCATGGCCCCTTCGAGTTGATCGCTTCCGTCAAGGCAGCTATCGGGTCTTCGCTTTCCCCCAGGTTAAAGGCCTGCATGCCAAAGCCCCTGGCAATGGCGACGAAATTAACATGATTCTGGTAGTCGCAGGCAAAGTAACGCGCCCCAAAAAACAGATTCTGCTGCTGCCGGACCAATCCCAGTGAGGTATTATCCAGAACAATTATCTTCAGGTTAACCTGGTGTTCAACGGCAGTTGCCAGTTCCTGAATATTCATCAGAATGCTGCCGTCACCGCTAAAACAGATAACTGTTCGATCAGGATTGGCCAGGGCAGCGCCAATACCGTTCGGCATCCCGAAGCCCATCGTTCCCAAGCCACCGGAGGTCAGTAATTGCCGCGGCCTTTGAAAAGGATAGGCCTGGGCAACCCACATCTGATGCTTGCCGACGTCGGTAGCAATGATCGCCTCCCCATCAACAATATCGGCTATTTTCCGGATCAGGCCATAGGGCCTTAACGGATCATCACCGCCGGGCATGATAAAGGGGTGCTCTTTTTTCAGAATCTCTACTCGGGCCAGCCACTCGGTTCGTTGCCGTTGGTCCACCAGGGTAATCAACTCGCCGAGAATTCCCCCAACCTCGCCAACCAGTTTGACATGGGCTGTTTTCAGCTTGTCAATTTCTCCGGGGTCAATATCAATATGGATTACCTTCGCCCCAGGGCAGAACTCTGAGATCTTGCCGGTGGCCCGATCATCAAATCTGGCCCCGGCAACGATGAGAAGATCACACTCTTCCAGGGCCATATTTGTATACCGGGCCGCATGCATCCCCAACATACTCAATGCCAGGGGATGTTCGGCCGGCATGGCGCCGAGCCCCATCAGGGTCATGGTTGTCGGCAGAGAGCCTTTTTCTGCCAGTCTGATCGCAGCCTCACTTGCCTCACCATGAATAATGCCGCCACCGAGATAAAGTATCGGCCTTTGCGCTGCATTGATCAGCGCTGCCGCCTGCCGAATATCATTATCTTCAAGCTGCCCGGAGATCGCCTGGGTTGCCATGTCAGGCCAGCTGTCGAACTCAACCATTTCCAGTTGAACATCCTTGGGAATATCAATCAGGACCGGTCCGGGCCTACCCTCTGTGGCTATACGAAATGCATTGGGGATCACGGCTAGGAGCTCCTTTGCCGAGCGAACCAGATAATTATGCTTGGTGATCGGGATGCTCATTCCATAGGTATCAACTTCCTGAAAGGCATCGGTCCCGATCAGCGCCTGTGGCACCTGGCCGGTTATACAGATAATTGGAATTGAATCGAGCTTGGCATCAGCTACGGCGGTAAGGATATTGGTAACCCCCGGTCCTGATGTGGCAAAACAAACTGCCGGTTTGCCGCTGGATCGGGCCATCCCCTGGGCCATAAAACCCGCTCCCTGCTCATGACGAGCCAGGATGTGTCGAATTTTGCTTTGCGACAGCGCATCATACAACGGCAAATTAGTGCCTCCCGGTATTCCGGCGATGGTGTCGATCCCATACCGTTCCAACAGGTTAATGGTGAGCTGCGCCCCGTTCATCTTATGCATGGTTGTGTACCTCCTTATTTAGACCCTTTTTAGAAATATCTATAAAAAAGTAGTTGTTGCTGTTATTTGGTTTAACCCCGCTATAAATTAGAGCCTGTAGGGGGTCTTATCCAGCTCCGCAGGGAAGTTGAAAATTCTCTGCATATGGAGAAATTTGGCATAAAAAAAACCCCCGTCGGCTCTTGCGCCAACGGGGGTTTAAAAAAATAAATTATAAACAACTACCGCTAAGGCGCTCCTCCTGGGTTCACATTACGCACCACTAGTACGACGCTTAGAAGAGCGACATTAAAGATAGAGCTAGCGGTCATCAGAGGAGCTGTGCGGTTCATCAACTGTTATCCTTCCAGTTTGTTTGTCAGATAATAACAATTACTGTTTTAAAAATTTATGTCAACCCATAAATAATTTCAGGATTTTTCATCCGGTAAGGGTTCATTCAAAACAATGCGCCACCCAAAAATAAAGCTGCCCCCTTTTCTTTATATTTGCGTTTTTGGCCCTAAAAACGTCATTATA
>DAOVJK010000183.1 GCA_030673265.1 Pseudomonadota bacterium
ACAAGAAAAGCATCATCTGGTTTTATCCAACCAGTAGCGGTTTTAATACCATCTGCATCGTGGTCAAACAGTATGGGATTGGATGAGTCGACACCTAATGTTTCTAGACCATCACCATCCAAGTCAAGTGTTAGTGGGTCGCGACGTTGGACGGCAGATTGAGCGGAATCGTAGAGATCATCAACAAGATCGGAAATAGCATCCTGACAATCTTGCCCGCAATATGGCACTCCGATATCATCAATGCTTATTTCATTACCATCTAAATAATTACCTAAATCATCTAACCTGTTGCTCCATCCATCTGCATATTTTTGTTTTACGGGGTCTTCTGCAATGATAGCATCATAGTAATCTTGCCTAGCTTCTATAAAATCTTCTAGTAAGTTACCTTCATAATCACTTATAGCGTTTAAGGTATTTTCCCCAACTATTCCATCACTATCAACTCCTAAAACATCTTGCAGGGTCCTAGCGGCTTGCACACGCCCCGAATTTACAGCCATGTCAAATAACGCTGTTGATACATCTGAAGATGCGGCGTCTACTTCATCGAAATTACCGTAAGGATCATTCCAATACATCTCTTGATAAATGTTGATGGCATCCGTTCTGGAGATATCCGAAACTTCAGAAATGTTATCCCTAATAATACCTAGTGCTTGTGCATCGTTAAAAGTAGATTCAGTAATTCCATAATTAGTTGGTCCCCCTGAATCATCAGGGTCGTTAACATAGCCACCTTCAGAGCCAAGAACAAAAGTTACAGATGTATTGAAAGACATTTAATACCTCCTAATTATTACTAACACGACGATAGTATTTACCATCAAAAGACTTCTCGTTTTTTCCCTTTAGCACAATATTATGCCAACCATCATTCAAATTGGGGGAGACACATATATATTTCTGATTCAGATTATTATCCGCTTTGAATTCAAAGAAAGTTGGAAATCCAGATCTCGTTATGCTGACCAATTTCTTGTTATTATATTTATAAATGTCTAATTGACACCCCGTTTGGTTGCCGCAAAATGAACCTCCTTCAATGTGTGTAAAAATCTCAGGCGCACCGTCTTCATTCAAATCATAAACTGCTACATATAATTTGATAATTTTCTCGTATGCTTTGGGAATACCTACAAAGCTAGAAATAGCTTTTCTCTCATCTTCATATTTGGTAAGAGAGAATTCTAAACATTGTTCTTCTTCCTGCTCAGCCCAGCAACCACCAGTAAAGAACAACACTCCGGCCAAACAAAGACTTAACATCTTGATGAAATTGACAATTTTCAGTTTTTTTGAATTAATCATGTTTAGCATATTTTCTCTCCATTCACTTTGTCATCTGATTCAAAAATGCTAAATAATAGCTAACAACGACTAGTTTAGTAAGCAACATATTGGGCTTATGGCTAATGCCTTTTGTTATCTCTTTGATATTTTCAAATTCAGGGGGAGTTTTTTTCCTTATTGGTGTTATTTTTTGCACATCATCACTCATCACTCTTTCCTCCTTTCACCTCATCACTACCCTTCTTTCGCCGCTCATCCTCAACCACACCCATATGGGTTGCCTTTTGCTCCGGCCCTAAAGAAAGCACCTCGTCCACCTGGAGACCACGCGGAATCTGGTGGGTGATGAAGATCATTGTGACCCTGCTTTTCAGTTTGTTGATGGTCCTGGCAAAAAGTTCTGCCGTCTGCTGATCGAGGTTGGAAACCGCCTCGTCGAATACCAGAATTTTGGGCCGTTTAAGCAAGGCCCGGGCAATGGCCAACCGCTGGCGCTGGCCACCGGATAGGCCGGTGCCGCGCTCACCGATCTCGGTCTTGTAGCCCTGGGGCAGACCCTCGATGACCTCATTGATCTCCGCTGCTTTACAGGCCGCGATAACCTGCTCAAAAGTGGCGTGCGGGTGGGCCATGATCAGGTTGTCGTAGATGGTGCCTGAAAAGAGCACCGTTTCCTGAGGGACCACGCCAAAGGTCTGACGGAGTTCATTGGCGGCCAGATGGCGGATATCCCTGCCATCCAGGGAAATATGCCCCTCGACGGGCTGATAAAAACCAAGCATCAGTTTGGCCAGGGTGCTTTTGCCGCAACCGGATGGCCCCTTTAAAACTGTAAGATGTCCGGGTTTAAAATTCATATTCAGATTGCGATAGAGCCAGGGATGATGCTCGGAATAACGAAAGCCAAGCCCGGCAAGATCAATCTGGCCCTGGGAGGCATTCTCCCTTGAAGGCGTCAGGGCATGGGGCTCTTGCGGCATATCCAGGATATCGCCCAGCCTTTTCACCGCGATATTGGCCTGCTGGAACTCCTGCCAGAGACCTACGAGCCGGAGCATGGGCTGGCTCATCCGGGAGGCGAACATCTGGAAGGCCACCAGCATACCGACGGTAAAGCCCTGGTTGCGCATGACCAGCATGGCGCCGACGATGAGGATGGAGAGAGTCATAACCTGCTCAAGGCCGTTGGCCAGGACATTATAGGTATTGCTCACCTGGCGGGTGGAAAAGCCGGCGGCCAGATACTTGGTGAAAATATCCTCGTACTTGCGATCGACATCCGGCTCCATCTGCAGGGATTTAACCGTGTCCATACCCGAGAGGTATTCGGTGAGAAAGGCCTGGTTCTGGGCGCCGAGCATGAACTGCTGGTTGATCTTCTCCCGCAGCACCGGAGTGGCCAGGGCGCTGACCAGGGTGATCAGCGCCAGCAGCCCGACAGCAATAAGGGAAAGCTGCCAGGAATAGAGGAACATGACTGCTAGAAAGATAAGCAGAAAGGGCAGATCAAGGATAAGGGTAACAGCGGCGCCGGTAACAAACTGGCGGATGGTCTCGATCCCCTGCATACGAGCCACCAGGGTGCCGGTCGGGCGGTTTTCGAAATAAGGCAGGGGTAACCGGAGAAGGTGGCGGAACACCTTGCTGCCGAGTACCGAATCGATGCGATTGCCGGTGTGAAGCACCAGATACTGCCTGAGCCAGGTCATGGTCATGTTGAAGAGCATGAACATAATTAGCGCCACACCGATCACAATGAGGGTACTCTGGGTCTGGTGGGCAATGACTTTATCGATAATGACCTGGGTAAAAAGCGGCGTGGTCAGGCCGACGAGCTGGATGGCCAGCGAGGCGAGCAGAACATCGCGCCAGATGGGCTTATGTTTGAGTAGCTCGGGAATAAACCAGGAAAAACCGAATTTCTTTTTCTCGGTCTCAAAGCCGGGGATGTCCTCCTCCCCTTCCTTTGGTGCGAACTCACGGCCCACCATGATAAGTTCCGGTTCGAAGAGTGATGGAGCCTCCTCAATGGAAACGCTTTCCGGGCTCTGGGAACCGGCGCGGAAATAAAGGAATTTATCGCCTTCTGATTTAAGGATAATGACGGGGTGAATTACCGGGGTGTCTTCGGGTTCGGTCGGATCACCATCTGAAGCAGTGATAGCGGGATCGCTTTCGGCATCAGGTTCCAGATCATCCTGTACTTGCTCTTCCGGGGCCAGAAAGGCAATGGTCGGCAAGGGCAGTTTCCGCCAATCGAGTTCAGCTCCGTTGCAGGTGCCGGTCTTTAACCCCAGCGACCGAGCCGCTTCATGCAAAACCGTACGGTCGCAGGGAGGCGGGAAGGACTGGGCAACGAGCTCAGCATCAAATGGAAACCGGTACAGGCCACTCAGGCTGCCCAGAACCCACAGAAACTCGTCGCGATGTATCGTGCCCCCCAAAGACGAAACCAAACTTTAACCCCTTATTATAATAAAAAACCTATTCATTCAAAGGATTGAAGCAGATAACGTGAACTATCTTTTAGAGCAGCAACAGACAATCAATTAATTATCTGTTTGCCAAAAGATATCCAGAAAGAATACCGAAAGAATACCGAAAGAACACACAACTTCTTCGATATCCTCGCCGGAGAAGACACAAAAGCCCCTTTTCCTCCTCTAGTTCGTCCTCTAGTTCGTCCTCTAGCCAGCAACTTAAATTTGTTAAATACGAGTTTTTAATTTAGATGAATGTCATTTTGGATATGCAATTTGATATAAGATTTTTTACTAGCCTATATCTACACATCTGTAAACACGAATCCCATTCATCTCTTTGTGAGGAATAATTCTTATTAATCACTCTTGATGATAGGTAAGTGTAATCATTAGAAATCCAAACATGAGGCAGGGTTTTCCCTACCAAAGAAGTCAAAATCTCCCCACAATGAATTTCCCCATGGATTATTAAACTCCAGAAGCAGGAAACAGATTATAAATCTGCAGCCTGGCCACACACAGAAATATCCGAGGAATCAACTACACTTCTTTATTCTCCCGGATATAAAATTAGAAATTTAATCCAGCAACCTTATTGCCCATATAACTTGTAAATGAGTTAAATGTTCTTTGGCCATCCTAGTTCTGTAAGATGTTTATGCCTTACCCCGTTGTTCTATAAACCATGCCCATTTCAACCATTGTAATTTTCTAGGCAATGAGGCAGGGTCAAGGCAGTAGGCAGTGTCAGGCTTGACAATTTGATATTCTCACAGCCATAAAGTCCTAATTTCAAGCCTAACCCTGAATACGGCTTGGGCGGCTTGCGGCTCGGTTGCGGCCTGGTTGCGGCTTGGTGCGGCTTGGTGCGGCTTGGTGCGGCTTGGGGTCGGGCCAAGCTATGTTGTTGTAAATATTCATCTAATTCCCCAAAAGTAGGCGTTTTGAGGGCCAATACCTTCCATTTTAGCACCAAAATCGGCATTATAAGGCCCCGAAGGCTCTCGAAGCTGAAACGCATCACCTTGCTCAAGAATCTTTCGTCCTTTTGCCTGGACGCCAAGTTTCGTTTTTATCGCCGCCACAAAAGTCTCGCTACCGACAGCTATGCTTTGAAACCATTCACTTCGACAACCATTGTTGTCGTTCCGTAGTGCTTCTTCTACCAGTTCTTGATGAGCCTCTCTGAAACTTTCGTAAGTCTTAAATCCGGTTAACTCCGAAAGGTTCCGGTATGCAATGAGAGAACACTTTCTTCTGGAAGACTGGATTTCGTTATATCCTCAAAACTCCCTTTCGGATGGATGGTTCAGAACTCCTGCCCTGATCATATCCAGATCAATATAAACGAGACAACGGAGAAGATGATGCTCTATGGCTGTTGCGTGATAACGATCCTCCCAATAAGCACCTTTCCGTCCTTTCCGCTGGTTGTATTCCTAGCCGGTCCGACCGGCAACCAACTGGATTGATTTCGAGATGACATTTCGTTCTCCGTCATCTTGCACCAACAGGTGGAAATAATTTGATGTCACTGGGGGTAAAAGGGGGCGTTCTTGATTTATTGACTTAGGGTTGTGCTGGTGTAATTTCTGCTGATATAAACTGTGATGGAGTCTCTGGTAGTTGGGGTATTAGACCTAGTTTTGGATATGGTGCTATAGTAGGGACAGGAGTGCTAAGGGTGACAGAAAAGCTATTTCTAAAATAGCTCAAGAAGCTGAGGAGCTAAAGAACTGTTATTAGCTGACCACTATATTGATTTACACTGCCTCTGTACAAGGTGCAATCGACGACAATCTTGTCACCCACAAAAGAAAAAGGGCCTCCGGGCAAAAACCCGAAAACCCTCTATCCAGTTGGTGCCTAGGGCGAGAATCGAACTCGCACGGGGCGAACCCCGAGGGATTTTAAGTCCCTTGCGTCTACCAGTTCCGCCACCCAGGCAATACCTTTGTATATCTTGAAATCAGAGGTTTTATATCATCCCTCCGCATAAAAAGCAACTTCCGATTTTCATCGAAAAACATCGAAAACATCCTATTTGTTAAGGACAGTTTTAACTGTTGATTCCACCGGCTAAACTTACCCCAGGCCAACTCTGTTCCGAACAACAGCATTGTTGCGTGTCAGGGAACCGTTGCCGATGTGCCGCCTGGTTTGGCTACAGCGAAAGCACCGATAGCGGGGTGCTTATCTGAGCCGTCAAGGGAATCCAGGCTGGGATTTACCCCTTCAAATAACAAGCCGGCAATGGTCTTGTGACCTACTTTAGCGCCATCGTCACTAACCCACCCCCAGATTGACTTGTTATCTGCGGTAAAGGTCATCTGGCCATTCAAAATCAGGTCAACGGGCACATAATAACTTTTCAAGGTCTTTATATCACTGACTGATGCCATATCCCAGACCATTCCACCTTTGGTCAAATTATCGATATGATCACTTGCAGTCTCCCAATCTTCATTGACAAATTCATCTACCCCCGCGTACCAATACCAACCGGTATTGGTATCCAGGAAATAGCCATCCGATCCGATTACCGCCGCATTCGTACTGCCTCCGGCACCAAAAACAAAAATCACTGCCATTGAAACAACCGCGACAAACCCCACAAGCCTCATACCAAGCATATTCCCCCCTCCTACAACATATGGCATAGACAGTTTCCTCGGCTACATAGCCCCCCCCGGGGAAGGATCTTGCCGACAACCCTTAAT
>DAOVJK010000154.1 GCA_030673265.1 Pseudomonadota bacterium
CCATCGTTTTCTGGCCCTTTATAGCATCAAGAGCAATTCTCGCTTTCAATTCCTTACTATATTTTTTCCTGCTCAATCTGGTGCCTCCTTTTCATTGGAAACACACCTTAACACTATGTCTCATTTGTGGGGTCCACTATACATCGCCAGATGGCGGCAGAAGGCGTCAGCGATGGGTCGAGAACTCGACTCCCTCGCCGATGTCATTTCCTTCGGCGTCTCCCCGGCGATTATTGCCTACGGTTGCGGCATGCAGGGCCTATACGACCGCATCTTGCTGGCCGGTTTTACGCTCCATCCCCTCGTCCTGACCTTCGCCCTCTCGGGCTCGCTAATGATCAGCCGCATCCACATTCCCAAGATATGAAAACCTAACACCTTAAATGTTTCCTTTGTTACTTTACGTGAATAACCGTTCTGTGGTTTCATAAAACAGATAACGTGATATTTCTTGTTATTGCCTCACCTGGCCTGTGCAGATCAGCTCCAGAATATTTAAACATGGGATGAGAGACAGCTAATTGTTATGACCCAGGCCAAACGACATCGCCGAAGTTTATATAGAGCTTTATTGCCCGCGAGCTTGTCCCGCTTTATTCCGGGCAACCAGGTCACCCTGTTACATAACGGTGAAGCCTATTTCCCCGCCCTCGAAGCGGCGATCGACCGCGCCAGGCACGAAATTTATCTTGAAACCTATATTTACGAAGATGACGCCACCGGACGGCGGATTACGGAGGCACTGCTGCGGGCTGTCCTCCGCGGGGTAAAGGTCTGGGTTATAATCGATGGCTACGGCTCCAAGGACCTGCCCCGGAGCATGCTGGAGCGATTGCGGGGGGGCGGAGTGACGCTGCACATCTACCGGCCCAATATCTCCCTCTGGACATTTCGCCGCAAGAAGTTACGCCGCATGCACCGGAAAATCGCGGTGGTCGACCGGAAGATCGCCTTTGTCGGGGGGATTAACATTATTGATGACCGGAACCAGACTGTGGACATCGCTCCTCGCTACGACTACGCAGTCGCCGTAGAAGGGCCTCTGGTGAACGAAATCCACCTTGCCGCCCGGAGCCTATGGTCAAAGACGGCCTGGCGTTATTTTCGCAAAGGGCCGGTCCGGGGTGGAGCCCTGCCCGCTGCAACCTCGACCGGGGGGCGGATGAGCGCAGCATTCCTGGTGCGGGACAATATCAGCCATCGCCGAGACATTGAAGTGGCGTATCTGCGAGCAATTGAGCAGGCGGAATCCGAAATTATTATCGCCAATGCCTACTTTTTACCTGGGCTCGATTTTCGGCATGTGCTTATCAATGCAGCCGGTCGAGGCGTCCGGGTAGTTTTATTGCTGCAGGGAAAGGTTGAATATCTTCTCCAACATTATGCCACCCGGGCGCTCTATGGTAATTTCCTCGATGCGGGCATTGAAATTTACGAATATCCCAAGAACTTCCTGCACGCCAAAGTGGCAGTGATTGACGACCATTGGGCGACGGTGGGGTCTTCGAATATCGATCCGTACAGCCTGCTGTTTGCACGCGAAGCGAATGTTGTCGTTGACGATGAAGAATTCGGCGCGACCCTGAGCCAGAGCCTGAAAAGAACCTTAGTCACCGATACCCTGCGGATCTTGCGGGACAAATGGAAACAGCAGCCCTTCTGGTTGCGGTTTATGAGCTGGCTCTGTTATGGTTTACTGCGCCTGGTGATGGGAATCAGCGGCTATGCCCCTGAAAACCGCCGGGCAGCAAAGAGCGGGCACAGATCTACACCGGACGAATAAACAGATCTGGTCAGCAGTTGGACCATCTCCAAGCCAGACCAGCTACGAATTAACTACTACCAAATGGTGGTAGATTATTTCATGACAGAGAGGAGTTTAGGAATCATTATGTCATTAAGCGAATTTGCAATCAGGAAAATCGAGCAAACAGTCGGTCAATATATCGAAAACAATCGCCCCCCCGGCCCATATTCGTAATGAGCTTGATTTGGGTTATATAGTTAAAGGTCAAAATGTCCAAATCAACCTTCACCGCGCTTGATGTATACAAAATCCTGCCGCAAACCAACTGCAGCAAATGTCTGCTCCCATCCTGCCTGGCCTTTGCTGCAGCAGTTGTAGCCGGCCGCAAGAAGCTGGAGGACTGCCCGGACCTCGCCGCCAATATCATTGCTGAATTCGCCGCCAAGTATCAGCAAACTGGTGAGATGGAAGTTGGCCAGGCGGAGTTTATCGATAAACTGCAGAAAAAGATGCTCGCCACCGATCTTGAAGCAGTTGCCCCCCTTATCGGCGCGACGGTGCAGGACGACCGGCTAACTATCAATTCCCTGGGTAAGGATTTTGTCTTTGATCACCAGGGCAACATGACCTCTGAATGCCATATAATCTCCTGGGTACTGGCCCCGGCCCTCTCCTATATCACCCACAAGACCCATGCGGACATCAGCGGCAAATGGCTATCATTCCGGGAAATCAAAGGGGGGATTGAATGGCAGGTGCTTTTTACCAGTCGCTGCGAAGAACCTCTGCGGCAACTGGCAGATGACAACCCGGACCTGCTGAATGATCTTATCGACCTGTTTATGGGTAAAGCCATCGACTGGTATGAAGCAGATATTGCCCTGGTCCTCCACCCCTTCCCCAAAATCCCGATCCTGATCTGTTACCAGGCCCCGGAAGACGATCTGGAGTCGAAACTAACCATCTTTTTTGATGAATGCTGCAGCACCAATCTGCATATCAAATCAATCTTCACCCTCTGCTCGGGACTGGTGCAGATGTTTACCAAAATTGCCGAGCAACACCTGTAATTGGGAGAGCACCCCTAGGGCGTTCAAAGATCAGATGATAAATTATATTCTCAGCGGAACTCTTCTTGGTCTGTCGGCCGGTTTTAGCCCCGGGCCGCTTCTCACCCTGGTGGTCTCTGAAACCCTGCAACACGGCACCAGGGCCGGTTTTAAGGTGGCACTGGCCCCGATCCTTACCGATCTGCCGATAATTGTCTTAACCGTCTTTGTTCTGGGGAAATTATCAGGCTTTAATACCGTCATGGGTGGTGTGTCCCTGCTGGGCGGACTGGTCGTTATGTTTCTCGGTTATCAAGGCCTTCGAACCAGGGGGGACGTGATAAACCCGGAGGCGCCGCGGAGTGATTCAATGCTTAAAGGGGTTATCGTTAACCTTCTAAGCCCGTACCCTTATCTATTCTGGTTGGGGGTCGGGGCGCCAATCATGTTGAAAGCAGCCGAACAAAACCTCGCGGCGGCGGCGGGATTTGTGGTCACCTTCTATGTGCTGCTGGTCGGGGCAAAGCTTGTTCTGGCCCTGCTGGTTGGCAGATCGCGAACATTTTTGACTGGCCGCGCCTACCTGCTGGTCATGCGAGGCCTGGGTCTGTTGCTGGTTTTTTTCTCCTGCTATTTATTCAGGCAAGGATGGCTGTTGTATGTTGGATAATTATGAGACATCGCTTGAGGTTGAATAATGACTGCCCGAAACCGTTTAGCCCTTCTGACAGGGAATATTTCTCTTTGATTTCCGGTTTTACTGTTCTAATATAGTGGTTATGACCTTGGATAACATCGTAATCACCTGCCAAAACTTCTACTACACCAACACTTACTTGGCGCTGGCCATCGTCGCCGGTCTGGCACTGTTTGTTTACTTTAAACCCAAGGCGGCGCTCAAGACCCTCGGGGCAGTGCTGATTTTCCTCTTGATTATTTACTTTTTCTCGTTCCTGGGCAAGTCATCATCCATCGGTATGGGCAACAAAAAACATATGATCAACCATACCCTGGACAAGATCGAATAAGCCGACAGCTATCCCTCTTTTCAGGATATCCGGTTGCGGAAATCCTGGAAGCCGACCTCCAGCCTGACCATCCTTACCAAATCAATCTCCTAAACATAGATGGCGATGACCGAGAAGTCCTCCTTCTGCAAGTCGTCTGCGGTACGCCATTCAGCATATGAAAGATATGTTGCAGAAGGTAGATTTGCTTGACGGCAGTTCCGGAGCTCATGATATGATTAACCGTAAAATATGGAGGCTTGAAATGACAAAGGTATTGGTTGTTTTCTACAGTATGTATGGTCATGTTTTTCAGATGGCGGAAGCAATTGCTAAAGGAGCTCGTCAGGTCCCTGATACGGAAGTTACCATCTATCAAGTTCCTGAGTTGATACCGGCTGACAAACTCGAAGCGAGCGGTGCCCAGGGTGCCAGAGATAAGTTTGGCCACATTCCGATTGCTGATCCGGCGATCCTGGGGGAAGCGGATGCTATTATCTTCGGGACCCCGACCAGATTCGGTAACATGTGCGCCCAGATGCGTAATTTTCTTGATCAGACTGCCCAGTTATGGCTGAGCGGCGGGCTGGTCGGCAAGGTCGGCAGTGTCTTCGCCAGTACAGCCAGCCAGCACGGTGGTCAGGAAACCACTATCACCAGTTTTCACACCACCCTCTTCCATCACGGCATGATCGTCGTTGGTGTGCCATATTCGGAGCCGCTGCTGCTCAATATGAAGGAGATCAGCGGCGGCACACCCTACGGGGCCACTACCCTTGCCGATGCCGATGGCTCACGGCAGCCGAGTAAAAACGAACTGGCTATTGCCCGGTTTCAGGGGCAACATGTGGCCGGGATCGCCGCTAAACTTAAATAAGGTCAATAATGGAAATAACCCTTACTACCCCGGCCTTGCTTTTTCCGGCTGTATCTTTACTGCTGGTCGCCTATACCAACCGTTTTGTTGCTTTAGGTTCCAGGGTAAGAGCCCTGCACTCCCTGTACAAGCAAAAACCCGATGATGTCCTGGCCGGCCAGATTACAAATCTTAAAAGAAGATTGATTTTGATCAGGAATATGCAGGGCTGCGGGGTGGCCAGTCTTTTCTGTTGTGTAGTCTGCATGTTTGCCCTGTTCTGGGGCTTTATTCTGGTCGGGAAAATTATTTTCGGCTTGGGCCTGATGCTGATGATGGTTTCGCTGGGGATATCCATGCAAGAGATCACCATTTCCACAGATGCCCTGAACCTCGAATTAAGTGCTATGCAGGGAAAAGCCGGTAAATAAAGGGGTTAAGGTGAATAAGACCAGAAAGATCCGCAAGATTTTCAAGAGCAAACCGACCATTGAGGGTGCCGGAGTGCATCTGCGGCAGGGTTTTGGTTTCAGTGAAGTACCCCTTTTTGATCCGTTCCTGTTATTTGACGATTTCCGCTCCGATGAAAAAGAATATTTCACCAGGGGGTTCCCGTGGCATCCGCATCGGGGTATTGAAACCATCACCTATGTGCTGAGCGGCGATGTCGAGCACGGTGACAGTATGGGCAATAAGGGAACGATCTCTTCCGGCGATGTCCAGTGGATGACGGCCGGCAGCGGTATAATCCACCAGGAGATGCCCCTCGGCGACGACCAGGGCAGGATTCTGGGTTTCCAGCTCTGGGCCAACCTGCCTGCCTCGATGAAGATGATGGCTCCCCGTTATCGAGATGTTAAAGCAGAGCAGATCCCGGAACTGCAGTTAGACAGCGGGGTCAGCATCAAGATTATCAGCGGCCAGGTCAACGGCGTCTCCGGACCGGTCCATGACATCGTCATTGATCCCGACTATCTTGATGTCAGCGTGCCGGCCCATTCTTCCTACCTGCATCCCACTAAATCCGGCCATACCGTGTTAGCCTACGTGATAGGCGGTAAAGGCTTTTTCTGCCTGAAGAAGGATTCCCTGATCACCGATAGGGGTCTGGTTCTTTTTGAAGATGGAGAAAACGTCATGGTGACGACTGCAGCAGAACCGGTCAGGTTTCTGCTTATCTCCGGCAAACCAATCTGCGAACCGGTCGCCTGGCAAGGTCCGATAGTTATGAATTTCAGGGAAGAGTTGCAGTTGGCCTTCGAGGAATATCACAACAACACCTTCATCAAACCCCTGCCCCCCTGATCCTATCGATCTGTTTATAGCTAAAGCTGTCGACTGCCATGCAGCAGATATTGCCTTGCCCATCCACCCTTTCCCCAGAATTACGCTGCCGATCTGTTAGCCGGCCCCTGAAAAAATCTGGGGACGAAGCTGCCCGGCCTTTTTGCAAACCCCAGTACCAATCTGCAGAACTAACCCGCATATTTCACCAGTCGAGATGCTGCCGGATAGTGGTATAGATCAACTCAGCCAGGCAACGATAGGTTTAAAAAAACCTTTTCATCTCTACAGGAAGACTTATCCATTATTCAAATAATCAGCACATAACCATAAAACCACAGACAAAACCTAACACTCTCTTGCCAAACAATCAACAACTCCATCAACAAGAAATTTCCGCAAAGATTGCGGCAGTAATGGCCTCGTAAGAAGAAGTACTTGTATCCTGACAAAATGTATAAGATAATACCTGAGACCTTTACCTTAATAACCTGCGGAATGTTGACTACATAGCTATGGTGAAAGACAAATTGGCACTCTCCATAATTCAAGGTCTGACTAAAGGAACCATAACCATAAACCGGGTCGAGGAATACAAAAAGCTTCTGACCGAATATCCCGACGACCCCTTCGTAAACCGTCTATTCGCTGATTTTCTCAAAAACGCGCATTCTTTCGCTAATGCCATAAACAGATACCGCAAAACCTATGATCTTTTCATGGCAGAAGGCGAAACCTTGCATGCTATTGCCGCCCTCTTAGAACTCTGGGAAATTATCTCACCAGCCCCCTACGACTTTCGCTCTCTACACTCGAAACTCCGTCGGAAAGACTCCCATAATTCGGTCATTGATGAATTCTTTGCCAAAATGTCTTACCCGGAGCTACGGGCAACAATATCCCAGGTGGAAAAGATCCAGGTCAAAGCCGATGAAATTGTCCAAAATCTAGGCGAGCCGGAAGATTCGTTCTTCTTTGTAATATCGGGAGAACTGCTTAAAACCCCGGTTGATAGCGAAAATGACGAGTATGGTGTGGTGCAGTTACTGAGAGAAAATGACCATTTCGGTGACTATTTCCCCTGGAAGGTAAAAAGAGCGGCACCCTATCAGGTCAAGGCCAAGAGCGATACCGAATTACTGAAGATAAGCAAAGAGAACTGCCTGAACCTCTTTGAGAAGCACCCGAACCTGAAAAACGGCATAAAA
>DAOVJK010000103.1 GCA_030673265.1 Pseudomonadota bacterium
CATGAAATATGCGGGTTAGTGATTCTGTCTGGCCACCATCTGGCTTTTGAACTGATGGTTCAGCAAAGCCTTACTTGCTAAAAATAATAGTCCCGGGCATTGGTCTGTTCAAGCAGTCGTTGTTATAGGCTTGCTCCTGGTTTTTTGTAGGGGGAGGCATGGAATCCTGCCCAAAGTTAAATTGTGAGAAGAACTGCCCGAAAAGGCCGTAACCAGATTAATGGTTGCGGCCTTTTTTTGTTATCGTTTTCATCAGTGGTAGTGGTAGTGGTTGGAAAAGCCATACTATTGTGAGCGGATAGAAGCTGATTTATAAAGGGATACTCTCCAAAAATGTTACGAGGGCGCGGGCTTTTTCTTTAAGGTAGGCGCTTTTAAAGAAAAATCTTATGCCGTAATAAGATATACCTTGTTCATGATCATAAATGGCTCTTACCACTACCCCCTTGTTTATTAATGGGGTTATGTGCCTGCCAGCAGTTGTTTGATTAGGGGGGATTGCTATAAAGATTTCTTTGATAATTGAGTCAACAGGATACTTTTCTTTCCCTGAATTATGACATACCAGCATGCCCCCCTCACTGAGGTTGTTTACCTGGGCATTATCCATATGATTGTCGATTGCCTTGAAGATAACTTTGGTGCCGATTGGCGTTTCCACTCTGTGATAGCGCCTTTTTTGCAAGTAGAAGATTTTATCGGGCGGCTTTATCTGCAGGTTTATCTGGAAAACGGAGTGATAAGATGCCGCATTCTCGGCCCGGAAATAATTCCAGATTCCGTGTTTGTTTTTGAAAAATAAATAAAATAATTCATTGCTATCACGCCAGCCGAAAGGTTTGTCTATCTGGATTTTGCCGGTGATTATATCTAGAGGTTGATGCTGCTCATAAACCTTGCCTCTTTCAGTGATGATGGTCAGGCGGTTATCTCGTATTTCGCTGAGAATTTCTCTGGTATTACCTCGGACGACTTCCGGGAAGAGATTTTCCCCCTCACCATTAAGCCATGGAGAGTTCCTGGCAATATTCAATATCAGGTCTGTATCGGTTCGGTTGCTGTGCATTATTTTCTTCTGTGGCATCTGCTGTCAGTCCATAAGTGATGTGTTGAGTGCTTCCATAATTCCCATCGGCATTAATAAATATGCGCTAAATGCTATCAATATCTTCGGACATAATAACTTTTTTGTCTGTAGGGGATTCTTGATTTATTTTGTAGGGGAAATCATAAAAACAACCCTAGAAGGCTTTTGCTTGAGCAGCGGAATTCACTGTGTGATAGAAAGAAAGTAATTAATTTTAACTGTCTGGAGATAGGTTGAAATTAATGTTGTGACGCTGTTTAGCGTTATTTGGCGGGATCCTACATTGTGGTAGTGAGGGCTGTTGCGGCTGGAATTGTCATCAGAGTGAAACCAGGAGGCAGGATATGATAAATGCAGAAAGTAGACGCAATGAACTGGTTATTACAGAAAAACGAGGGACTAGAGGTGCGGAGAGGACGGGCAGGCATGTCAAAGCGGGCGGGGTGATCAACTCTCTTAACAGGATTAATTTCCATGGCGGGCATGTTTTCGTCCGGCTCAGGCATATCTGGAACAATTCCTTTAAGACTGTCGCGGCCAAACCTGAACCGGGAGAGGGTGCCGGCATCCAATTGTCGTGGGACGAAGCTGGAAGGGCTTTAAGCAAAGATATTTATTTATACGAGTACTGCGGAGTGTTTTACACGGATGGGCTTAAAATGGTCTGGGTCAAAGCTGGTTTGATCTCAATGGACACCTGTGGCGTCGCACTTGCGGCACCGGAGGGAGGGGATGAAGTAAACGAACGGCAGCACCGGAGGTACCTATGCCTTGAGATTGCCACAAGGCTTGCCCAGGGTCTCATCAGTCTGCGGGGTGTAATGAAAGATTATAGTGCGGCGGCATTTGCGATTGTTGTTGCCGCAGATCAGCGGGCTGTCGTCAGGGAGATAAATGTCGATATGCCGGTAAATATAGTCCTGGGTGACGGCGACGAGGTGCTGCTGGCCGCGACTTGCCGCATCGTCCGGACATTGACCACGGATAAGGAAATCACCATGGTTCTAGCGCCTGTTGCGACCAATATAAGCCGATTTAAGCCTAAAAAGTACCGGGGTATTCGGCAGAATTTAACCCCGCAGCCGTCTATAGAATTTAACCACCCGTTTTCGGGTAAAAAAATATCTTTAAAGGCAGTAGATATTTCCGGGTCAGGGATATCCGTTGAAGAAGCTTCGACAGATTCCCTGCTGATGGCTGGAATGATTATCCCGGCCATGGCCATAACCTTTGCCAAAAGTTTTCAAATTCAGTGCCGGACCCAAGTGTTATATAACAGATGTCCAGGGGAGGGTAAATCGGTTCAGGCGGGTCTCGTTTTCACGGATATGGATGGTGAAAATCAGCTGCAACTCGCATCCATCCTTTTTCAGGCGAAAAATGACCGGTCCTATGTTGGAACTGATGTCAATCAGGACGATTTGTGGAATTTCTTCTTTGAGACAGGGTTTATCTATCCCAATAAATATAAGGACATAGAGGCACAGAAAGGAAAATTCAGAGCCCTGTACAGCCGATTGTACAATGGCTGTCCGGATATAGCCCGTCATATAGTTTACCGGGATAAAGGCGTTATTAATGGTCATGTTTCCATGTTCAGGTACTATCAAAAAACATGGATTCTTCATCACCATGCTGCAATAAGATCCAGCCAGCATAAGGCTGGGCTGGTCGTTATGGACCATATCCTCCAGCATATTAATGAGGTTCACCATTTAGCTGATGCGGCGATGGACTATATTGCCTGTTATTTCCGCCCGAACAATCGTTTTGCGAACAGAGCCTTTGGTGGGGCATTAAGGTCCCTGCAGGATCCTCGGAAAAGTTCCCTCGATGAATTTGCCTATTTTCATCATGGCGACAGTGGGATGAGGGAGTTGCCGAACGATTGGGATTTGGCGCAAAGCTGCCGTGAGGATTTCGTAAGGGTGAAATCATATTATGACAAGATATCTGGAGGGTTGATGCTGGACAGCCTTGATCTGGGCGAGGTGCCGCTGGCCGAAGGGGAGATTAATTCCATTTATAGATCGCATGGCCTTAAAAGAGAGAGAAAATTCTATTCATTGAAAAATCAGCACGGCCGGTTGACGGCAATGTTTATCTTGAATTTCTCAGATGCCGGATTAAATATGTCCTCATTAACTAATTGTATTCAGATTGTTGTTATTGATGAAGAAAAAGTCGGGTCTGACAAAATAAAAAGTGGGCTGGATATCTTGGGCGCCCATTATGGAGGCGAGGCTCCTGTTCTGTTATTCCCGCGGAGATATGCTGACGATAATGATTTGGCTTATGAAAATATTTATACTTTGGGGGTTCTGAGTTTGAATTATATTAGTAAATTCCTGGATTTTATGACAGGCCTGACAAAATCTCCGTTGCGTCTAGCCAAAAAATAAGCTTTGCCGAGAACAAGACGCGGCAGAAGTCCAGCCGGGGACAGGGCGGCTTGTTTCGCAGCAGCATTTTAACTGTTTACGGATCCGTGCCGGTCTGGTCCGGGTTTATCGGGTGTTGATATGAAAAAAATGGTTCGTTCAGATGGACGGAGAGCCTTGGCCTCATGTTGGCGGGAACTTTAGCAGATGGCTGAAAAATTATTATATAACAGCAGGATAACAAATACCTATCTCAAGCTGGTCAAGAAAAATTATCCCTACGTAAATATTGCCGAACTTCTGGAATATGCCGGAATGGAGTCATACCAGGTTGAGGATGAGGGCCATTGGTTTACCCAGGCCCAAGTCAATCGCTTCCAGGAGAAGCTTGTAGTCCTGACCGGCAACATGGAGATTGCCAGGGAGGCTGGAGCTTTCACGGCCTCACCCGAAGTCATGGGGGGGATCAGAAGATACCTATTGGGGTTGGCCAGTCCCAGCAGGGCTTATGCACTGGTAAGTAAATATACAAGAAAGTTTACCAGATCTTCCCGCTATGAATCCAGAAAAATAGGGCCTCATAAGATAGAATACACGGTAACTCCTTATGAGGGTGTAGAGGAGGCACCTTTTCAATGTAAGAACCGATTGGGCTATTTCGAGGCCATCGCCAGGATGTTTGATTACAAACTACCAATTATCGAGCATCCTGAATGCCTGTTTAAAGGCGGCAAGGTCTGCCGTTATGTTGTTTCCTGGCGTGAGTCGCCCTTTCGCCGCTGGCAAAAAATACGGAATTTAATTGCTGTACCTTTGGTTCTCTCGTTAATGGCGCTGCCAGCGAATCCTCCCTTGTTTTTCAAAGCAACAGTTGTGTTGGGAGCAATATCGGTTCTTTTGTTGCTTAACTGGCTAATTGTTTTTTCTAAGGTTCGGGTGCTGGAAGGGGCCATACAGAGCTTGGAGGAATCATCCGATGAACTTATTGAGCAGACAAATATTAACTATAAAAATTCTCTGCTGATCAGTGAAATTGGCCAGGCACTCAGCAGACAGCTTGAGTTGGGGGGGCAACTGGATCATATCACCAGGGCATTGCAGAAAAGGCTCGATTATGATCGGGGCTTGATTCTGATGGCCAATGATGCCCGGACCAGACTGATTTTCCAGACAGGCTACGGCTATAGCAAAAAACAGCTGAAGTTGTTGAAGGAGATTAGTTTTCATCTGGATGTTCCAGAGTCCAGAGGGATGTTCGTGGTGGCTTTTAAAGATCAGCAGCCATTTCTGCTGAATGATATTGACGAATTGAAGGATCATCTGTCTGCCAAGAGTTACGAGTTTGCGCTTAAGATGGGGGCCAGGTCCTTTATCTGCTGCCCGATAGTCTATGAGGGGGAATCACTGGGAATAATAGCGGTTGATAACGTCGAAACGAAAAAGCCGCTGCTTGAGCGTGACAAGAATTTACTGCTGGGGGTGGCAAATCAGATTGCCATCAGCATCCATAATGCCAAGCTTCTTGCTGACAGGTTGCGGCAGTTTGAATCAATTCTTCAGGTTCTGGTTGCGTCAACCGATGCCAGAGATCCGATTACCGGCGGGCATTCACTAAGGGTGACCGAATATGTTGTCGGGATCTGTCGTGAAATGGATTTGAGCCCGGAATACATGGAAATGATCCGGGTCGCAGCCCTCCTACATGATTACGGTAAAATAGGTGTTGAGGATGAAATTCTGAAAAAACCGGGCAGACTTTCACCGGAACAGTATGAAGTGATTAAGACCCACGTTGATAAATCGCGGACGATTCTGGGAAAAATAGAATTTGAAGGAATTTATCAGGAGGTGCCTGGAATTGTTGGCTCGCACCATGAAAAAATGGATGGAAGCGGCTATCCGAGAGGGCTGAAAAATAACGAGATTCCCCTTGGGGCCAAGATTATCGCCGTGGCCGATGTCTTTGAGGCCCTTACCTCCAGAAGACAGTATCGGGAGCCAATCCCCCCCGAGCAGGCACTCGACAAGATGGTGAAAAAAATTGGGATCTATTATGACCAGAGCTGCATGGAGGCCCTTATAAATTATTACAATGATTGCGAGGCGGAAAAGCCTTATTTGTATTCAGCGGAGCCAGTCGACATGGCAGAAACTCAGGCTAATGCGCAATGAGAGTTCTGGGCGGGGCGATTCTTCCTTCCGGGCTTCAGATTGCCGGTTTTATGCCACGGCTGAGGATGATTGGTGAATAAGTAAATCGGGCGGGGTTGTAAAAAAATCTTTTAAATTCTTCGAGGAACTCGTCATGGCCACCGTCATATTCAGCAAAGTTGAAGCCGATCTTTTGCGGGGCGATTTCGGCTTTTTTTAGCCAATTAAAGGCATCTGAGTCCTCCAGGTCACCATAAATCACGTGGTGGCCGGCTACCTTTATCTGGATATCAGCAAGATTTCTGGTAAAGAGGTGCGAATACAGCTTCCGGCCCGCGAAAGGGTCAAAATTGCTCTTCTCCTGCAGGATGGCCATGATGTTATATATGGTTCTTTCCAACCGCTCAGGGATATCGAAATGGTTGAGGCAGTTATTGTCGAGGTCGATGAGGCAGATAATACCGCCGGGTTTCAGGATTTTTAGAATGTTGTCAACGATAGCAGTGGCGCTGTCCAGATGGTATTCCAGAACGAAGCGGACCCAGATGAAATCAAATTTCCCCAGGTCTTCCAGTGACTGCCCGATATCGCGGCAGTGAAAGGCTATGCCCTTTTCCTGGTAATTGTTTTCGGCGTAATTTATGCGTTTTTCTGAGAAGTCGATGCCAATTGTTTGGCCGTTGGGTTGGATCAGCCGGTGCAGGGCGGCGGTCGTTTTCCCCGGTCCGCAGCCCAGATCGGCAACCCTCATGCCTGGCTTTATCCCGGCCCAGCGTGCCTGCTCAACGACTTTGCTGTCATCGGTTTTCAATTCCAGGCGGAGTGATTCATCGCCACTTTCCATCAGGTAATTTGATTTAGTCATGCCAGTACCAGGATGCGTGCCCCAAAGGGTTAAATTAGATGCCTTTGCTGATTTTATGTTTGTTATTCTCTCGTGGCCGAACTTTCAGGAAAAATGGTTTAATCAAGAGGAGTGATTCCATGTTTGATGGCAAACTTGACTAAGGTGGGAATGTTAGTGATGTCCAGTTTTTTCATCAGGCGGCTGCGGTAGGTTTCAATGGTTTTTACTGAGAGAAACAAAGTCGTGGCTATCTGGGCGCTTGACTTTCCTTCGACGACCAGCTGAATTATTTCTCTTTCCCTTGGACTAAGAGACTGGATCGGGCTACCAGATCTAACCCGTTTTTCGTCATGGATCAAATCTTCGGCCAGGGTCTCTGAAAGGCGGTGACTCAGATATTTGCGGCCCCGCGCTACAGCGGTAATGGCTTCTACTACCTCCTGTCCGGCTGATTCTTTGAGCAGATAGCCGGTTGCCCCGGCCCGAAAGGCATTATGGATATATTCCGACGTGGCATGCATGGACAGGATTACCACCCGGCAGTTTGGAGATGAATCAATAATCTGCTTTGTCGCTTCTATGCCGTTAAGGCCCTCCATCGCTATATCCATGACGATGACATCTGGCTGCAGGCTTTCAGCCAGGCGCACTGCTTTCCGGCCATCGGAGGCCTCACCGATAACTTTGATGTTTTCGTATGAGGCCAGCAGGCTGCTTAAGCCTTCCCGCACCAGACGGTGGTCATCGACCAGGAGTACCTTGATTGGCATTATGTTAGAACCTCGACAGTAATCGTTGCCCCATGGCCGCTGGATGATTCTACTTTCAGGGTGCCGCCCAGGGCAGAGATCCTCTCCTGCATGGCAATTATCCCAAGGCCGGGAGGGTTTTTAGGGTAGAAGACACCACTACTTTTAGAATCAAAACCTATGCCATCATCCTTGATTGACATCTTTATTTTCCGGCGATCACTGGCTCTGTCGACCTTTATGGTTGCGGTGTGGGCTTTCGCATGCTTGACAATATTGTTCAAGGCTTCCTGGGCAATGCGAAACAGAGCCATTTCCACTTCAAGGGCGGGCCGTGGCGCATGATTAATGCCGATGACGTCAATCTTCAGTCCGTTCCTCTTGCTTCGTTGGGAACCGTACCATTTAAGGGCAGCCAGCAGACCATGATCATCCAGGTTAGGAGGTCTGAGCTCAGACATGATGTCTCTGATCTGTTCGGTTGTCTGTTCAATGAGCAGAAATGAATCTGTGATACAGACCTCGGCCCCCTCTATCATGCCGGCCTTCATCCGACTTTTAATGATGTTGAGGTTGATGTTCAAAGCTGTCAGATTCTGGCCGACCCGGTCGTGTAATTCAACGGCGATCTTTCTTCTTTCTGCTTCCTCCATTTCTGACAGGCGAACAGCGAGCGTGCGCAGTTGGCGCCTTTGTTTGTCGATCGAGGTGAACAGTCGGCCATTCTGGATGGCTAGGGCCAGAGGGGCGGAGATTTCTTTTACCACCTGGAAATCTTCATCGTCTATCGGGATTGCCGAATCGCACCTGATTTCGAGGGAGCCGACCAGGTTCTGTCCGGTCAGGAGAGGTACGGTGACGGTATAGAGGCCAGCCTGACAGCCATCCTGATCTTGAGAGGGGCCCTCAATGAATACTTTCCCCTGCATCATTTTGTTGAGTTCCGGAAGATCTTGTTCTGGTTCGATATCAGCTAGATTTTTATCAGGTCGGGATTTGGCGGCCAGCAGGCAGCTCTTGTTTGCCTCAAGGTCGTAGGAATATAGCATGACGCTTTGATAGGGAATCAGACCAGCGATGTGATCGATGGCAATTCTGGCAATGGCTTCCGGGGTTTGGATGGCCAGAATTGCCGCGTCGATCTTCCGCAGGATCTCAAGACGGCTGGCATAAATTTTTAACTGTTTTTCAGCTTGTTCTGTTCTGAGGATGCTTTTGTTTATTTTCGCGGCCAGAAATATTATCAGCAATACCAGGGAAATCGTTACCAGATAAGTTGCCAGCCCTAAACTGGAGGTTAAAAAACTGAGGGTGTTTCTATTTTTTGATAAGTTGTGGAAAATTCCCAAAACACCAATCTGTTTTCCATTTACCACTATAGGCACATATGATTCGACCAGATCCAATTCTTTCTCGCGCCCATCAACGGGTATGATTTTTTTCTTGTTGAGCAGAGTGTGCGCCTTGACCTTGCTGATTATCGCAGGGAAAAAACCTTTGGTGGTTTTGCTGCCTATTTCAGAGATTTCGGAAGAATAGGCGATTGTTCCGTCTGTGCTGTAGATATGGATTTTCCATAGACCAAGCAACTTTTTTGTCTCTATAACTTCTTGGACAAAATCTGCGGGCAGCTGTCCTTGCTCTATCTCCTTCACATCACCCAGGTAAAGAGCCATATGGGTGGTGATATTTTCAACAATTTTCTCGGTTTCGGAAACAATAAACCCTTTGTATAGAGGAGTAACTACAAACATTGTGTAGCATGGCAGAAGCAAAACCGCGATTAAGGCAATGAAAATAAAAAGATGCAGAATCTTTAGCTTTGGCATTTGCCACCAGGGTGAAGTCGTTTTAGCCGGTAATTGTATGAAATATCAAAAGTATGATTTCCAGAGTATTCGTTTGGCTTAAGGAAAGCAATAATTCTCGGGGCATGACTTGCAGAGGACTTTTATAGGAATTTGACAAGAGGGTTGTAAATGTTAAAAAATGCGGGGACGATAAATACTCTCCTGAATTCAATTCTTAAGTGCAACTTTGTAATGTTTGTGTAAATGGGCAAGCTGCGATAGCATCTGTACCATTTAGACGACCAAGTCAAAGGAGCACAGATGAGACGCTATTCACAG
>DAOVJK010000213.1 GCA_030673265.1 Pseudomonadota bacterium
AGAGGCAAAGGTTCCAGCCGCCTGTTTCCGGGTTTTTTCATCCAGAAACCGGCGGCAGACAGGATAGTACTTAAGGATTTTTTCAAACTGTTGGCGCTGCATACGAGGCTCTCTGCCTTAGCTCCGGGACATAAGAAAGAAAAAATTCATCTGTGGCACCAAGCACCAATTTGAAAAAACTGCCCAGCTTGATGCAACCGGGCACTTAGCGGAAAACCTTCCCGCCGGAAAACATCTAAAAAATACGACTAGTGCAACCTGCACTAAAGATCAGCTTCAACCACTAAAGATTGAGCCGGCTCCGCTTCAACCGGTCAGATTGCCGTCCGTATTATCCCGTTCGCTGGCATCGATCTCGGTATCGGCAGCTTTACTCGCTGTACTACCGGTTGTGGCACAACCAGTCACCGACAGACCCGTAGCACCGATCAATGCCACCAGACTTAGCCCGGCCAACATTTTTTTCAGGTCCCTGTTGTCCATCCTCAGCTCCATTCAGAGAAATTAATAGGAATAGTTGTTGTCCACTTCCCGGACGAGCCACAACAACCCCTGGCAGGTTACTCTTTCCTCTGGGAATCAGATTAAATAATAACCACGCATTAGATGAGATTATCAGTAATTAACAATGACTGTCAATAACTCATAAAATTAACAGAACGAAATCACCCTACTGAAAACCTGACCATTACTTAGTAAAGGGCAGGATTCTCAAAGGGGCATTCAGGGTCATCATAAAAGCCTCTATCTGGTGCTGTTCCTCTTTGGAGAGCTCGGCATCCTTAGTCTGCGGTGTAGAAGCACTATAAAACTCCATCACTTCCGCCAGAGTTGCCTGACTGCCGTCATGCATAAAGGGAGGTCTGGCTGCGACATTCCTGAGAGATGGGGTTTTGAATGATCCCACCATATCCTCCCCGGTCTCCTTAAGCTCAAGCGGAACCAGATTCAAAGATTTACAATCCTTCGGTTTTGCGTCACTGTATTCACCCAGACAGTTGAACTCATCATCCTGCATCAGCTTTATGCCGTCGGCGCGACCTCGGTCATAGGCAGACTTGTTACTCTCGGCAACACCAATATTATGAAAAACCCCATTGGTGAACAGTGGGCCTCTGTGACAGTTAATACATTTGACCCTGTCCGAATCGATAAATAATTTCAGGCCGAGCTGTTCTTCTCTACTGAGAATATTCATCCCAACCAGATCATTTTGCATTACCGCTTCAACATAATGGTCGAAACGGGCCGGGGCCGGAACGATCCTGCGAACGAAGGAGGCAATGGCCTTACCCATATTGACAAAGATCCGATTAACCTTTTTCTGATTTTTCTCACTCATCGCCTGCCAGAATGCATAACCTTCCGGATCGGCCGGATCCGGAATGGCCCTGGTCGGACATGTTTTCTCATTAATCTTCGGCATCGGGCCAAAGACCTCTTCGTATTGGGCTCGGTAATATTTGTAGATCAAGGTCGCACAGGTGGTCCTCGATATTCCGTGCTCTACCTTGCTCTCCGGCGGTCCCAAGGCCTGGGACCAGAGACTATCCTTCCGACCGTCCCAAAAGAAATAGCGGCTATATGCCAACCCGATAAAGGGCATGCTCCTCCTGCCGGTGGTACCAATTCCACGGGCCAGGGGCAGGTCATCGCTAAAACTATAGGTCGGCAGATGACAATTGCTGCAGGCGACTTTCTGATTGGCACTGAAACGGGTGTCGGAAAAGATCTCTTCGCCGAGCAGGGCGGCTTTAGGGTTGTCGGCGTAAGCATTGGATGGGTCGGGGGGTAGCGGCCGTAAACTCTTTATCCAGAGAGATTTCAGGATCTTGATTTCCTTTGCGCTCCATTGGATGGCACTTTCAACCTCAGGTTGGGCCTGACAAGTTTCCGCAAAGACCGATGATGTCATAAGTAGGGCGCTGACCACAACCAGCATTAAATTCATTCGCATTGTATTTTTCCTCAACTTGACTTCGATTCAGCAGTTCACCTGCAACATCAAGTTAGATCATACCAGCCACGAAGAAGCTTGCTAATCAAAATTTTTATGCCCTTGATCGGCATGGCGATCTTTTCAGGCTAAACGCAAGATCGGCTGCAGCTCTGTTTGCCAGCCAGAAAACCATGGGTCCCACAGGATCATGCGATTTAACAAAGGAGAGAGTACCAGATCCGGATGGCCGCCAGGGCGATCACGATGGCAAGGCCGCGCCGCAGAACCAAGACCGGGACCTTCTGGCTGAGATGGCCACCCAGATAGGCGGCAGGAATAACCGTGACGATAATCGGTGCTGCCAGCAACCATTCGATCTGACCGGTTACGGCCTTGCCCATGAAGGCAGCCGCACAGGAAAGCAACACGATGGCCAGATTACTGCCGAGTGCTATCCGAGTGGGAATTTTGACAAATGCAGTCATCAGAGGAATAAGAATAAATGAACCGCCCTGGCCGACAAGACCGCCCAGCAAGCCGACTCCACCGGCCACGGAGACCGCCCGCCATCGGCTGAAGACAAGCGCGTTGACATCCGGTCTTTCCTCATCCTTCTGCTGCTTGACAAATATCAGGACCGCCGCTGAAAAAGCAAGGGCCCCGAATATCATCAACAGGACCCGGTTCGACACATAATTGGCACCGACACCACCAAGCAGAGCCGCCACAAGGATCGTTGCGCCCATCCAGCAGGTGAGCTTTTCGGAGACACAATTGAACTTTTTATGGGCCCAGGCCCCGAAAATACAGGCCACCAACCCCTGCAATATGGTAAGACCGGCGACCGTCCGCATCGCCAGCTCCTCAAAGCCGAACAAAGGCGGCACATAAAGGAGCAGCGGCGCCATAATGATGCCGCCGCCGATACCGAGCAAGCCGGAGAGGAACCCGCAAAAAAGACCCAAGGCGCCGATCAGGAGCAGAATCTCCATGCCTATGCCACTGTAATACCAACTGGTTCATCAGTTACTTCGCCAATATTCGCTGCAGGGATGCCGGCATCCTTAAGCTCCCTCAACAACTTATCGGCCTGATCTCCAGGCAGCGAGAGCAGCAAGCCGCCGGAGGTCTGGGGATCGTACAACAGTTCATCTTCGAAAGAGCTGAGCGAAGCGGCCATATTAAGATGATGCTCCTTGACCATTGCCCGATTGGCCTTATTGCTGCCGGTGGTTTCGCCTTTCTTATACATATCCAGGGCGCCTGGATAGAAGGGCAGGTCTTTATGTCTGACTATGATTCTCGCGTCACAGCCATGGGCTATTTCAAGGAGATGCCCTAAAATCCCGAAACCGGTGATATCGGTGCAGGCATGCAGGTCGTACTTAAGAGCCATCTCCATGGCCTGACCATTGAGAAACGCCAGGGACGGCAGTGTTTCTTTTTCCAGTTCCTTGAAACTCATTTTGCCGGAGCGGACGGAATTAAACAACACGCCCGAGCCCAGAGGCTTGGTAAGGATCAGGCTGTCACCCGGTTGTGAACCGGCATTGGTGATAATTCTATCAGGGTGAACAACCCCGTTCACGCACAGACCGTATTTGGGCTCTTCGTCATCAACGGTATGACCGCCGACCAGACAGGCCCCGGCCTCAACCACCTTGTCGTGACCTCCCTTGAGGATCTCCCGCAGGACTCCCATATCAAGATGTTTGGAGGGGAACATCACGACATTCAAGGCAGTCAGCGGGCGCCCCCCCATTGAATAAACGTCGGAAATGGAATTGGCCGCCGAAATCTGCCCGAACCAATAAGGGTCGTCGACCGGCGGTGTAATGAAATCGACGGTATTGATCATAGCGATTTCATCGGATAAACGGTAGACCGCCGCGTCATCGGCTGTCTCAATACCAACAAGCAAATCGGCATCATTAGGTGGGGTAAGCCCTGCAAGCGCGTCCGACAGATCCGTCGGACCAATTTTAGCAGCTCAACCGCAGGTTCTGGCCAAACCCGTCAACGTCTTTTTTTTGAAAATCATCGGTTCCTCCATCGGAATAATCTATTGATCATTATTTTGTCATCTGTTAAACAAATAACACAAATTATATCACCGTGCATTATTTTTTAGACTTTGGTCATCAGGAGGATGAAAACATGGAGAACAGCAACTACGGAAGCCAGGGACAGACAAAATCGGAGGCCAAAAACGGTGGTCTGGTCATCTACATCAATTCTGATGTTATGGGCCGTGGCGACGACCAACTCGGTGCAAACCTGATGGGCGTCTATCTCGACACCCTGGCCAATTTCGCCACAGATATATCCCATGTCATCCTGGTAAATTCCGGAGTCAAACTGGCCTGCAAAGACTCTGCTTCACTGGAACAACTTGAAAACCTGGCTGGAATCGGAATCAAAATATTGTCCTGCGGGACCTGTATAAACTATTTCGAATTAAAAGAGAAATTGGCCGTCGGTGCCATCTCGAATATGGTTGAGATCATTGAAACCATGAAGGGTAGTAACAAAGTTCTAAACCCATAGATGCTGAAAAGCGTTAACCAAACCACAAGTCAACCAACATGGATTTTCATCAGCTAAAAATCTTTACCGCAGTCTACCGGCTCAAAAGCTTCACCGGCGCCTCAAAAGAACTCGGGATCAGCCAGCCGACCATCAGCGAGCACATCAAAAACCTGGAGAGAGAACTCTCCTGTAGGCTTTTTGATCGTCTGGGCCGCTCAATCATGCCCACCTCCCAGGCCGATTTGCTGTTCCCCCGAGCCCAGCAGTTACTGGACTCCATCTCCACCCTGCGGGATGATCTGGCCGGATCGGCGGAACAGGTCTCAGGCGAAATCGCCTTCGGGACCAGCACCATCCCCGGCACCTACCTCATCCCGGCCATGGCTGTCGAGTTCAAAAGGAAATTCAGGGACGTTACCTTCGAAGTCATCATCAAGGACACCGCCACGATTATTGAAATGATCATGGCCCATGAAATATTCTGCGGGATTGTCGGCGCCAAGCATGATTCTGAAAAACTGGAATTTGTGCCCTTTGTTCGCGATGAGCTGATCCTGGTTGCCAGCAATAAGCTTAGCCTGGAACAGGAGATCAGCCCGGAACAACTCGCCGACCTGCCTTTCCTTTCGAGAGAAAAGGGCTCGGGCACCAGAAAGTGCATGGAAGAGCATTTCAGGGGGGCCGGAGTCAATCCGCAGTCCATGAAGACCGTTGCCACCCTCGGTTCAAGCGCGGCGGTCAAGGAAGCAGCTCGCCAAGGTCTGGGTGCAACGGTTCTTTCAAAACTGGCAGTAGAAAACGAACTGGCCGACGGGATCCTGCAGCAAATCAAGTTAAAGGGACTGGCAATGTCTAGGGACTTCTATTTGGTCCATCATAAACAGCGAACTATGCCCAGCCGCTACCAGGCGTTCCTCGGTCACTTGCAACATCGTCCGGCTCGATAAAATCAACGCCGACTCAACCCGTCCCCCCCCCACAGCTCATGATCAATGTAGCCGTTGCTTGCAAGACACAAATATGCCTGCAAATAATTTTTGATCAAGACTAGCCCGCATATTTCACCAGTCGAGATGCCCGATTGCGAAACGCTCGATAGGCAAAGTATGATGTTTTCAGCAGGTAAGCGGCCAGAGGGAGACTCCGATACTTTAGTATACTGAAAGCCTTATACAGCAGAGTCTGTACAATACCCCCCTGAGGGGTGCTATACGGATATATCGGCTGGCCCGAAGGGTGAGTAGTTTCGAAGTCTTCGCTATCTGAAAAACAAACCATGTATTTCATTTGGTACAAACTGTGACCTTGACATTCCACAGCACACCAAAGGTTA